>JAFOCI010000087.1 GCA_017381365.1 Treponema sp. | reverse complement strand
GATTTGCCTATCACTACAAAAAAGAAGAATCTTACAATAGGCAACAAACAGACACTCTGTTCAAAAAACGAAAAATGTCTGCTTTACGCTTTGCAGAATCTATAATGCGTTTGCCCTGTCACAACCACCCGTCAAACGGGTGGTTTGCTCTTAGCCTATAAGGCTAAGGGTCTCTTCAAACTTTAGAACATCCATTTTTTTGCCTCACGCGTTTTAAACTACACTCATACGTCTAGCCGCAAGCTATTGTCGCCTATTCTTTCTCCTCATCATAACAATTGATATGCGAATCATCCAATTGACTCAAAACAATCCCGTTTTCTTCACAAACCTGTTTCAAAATTTTCTTTTGCTTTTCTGTCAATGTTTTATAAACTCCTTTTAGCATTGATTTATGTTCTGAAGATTGCTCTATATGAAAAAGAATTTCTTTTACAGCTATTATATCCTTCTGTTTCTTTTCCATCGGTTCACGAATAGGATTTGTAAGAATTTTCTGAATTACATAAACGGCAGGCTCTGGGACGATAATATCATATTCATTCCCATCTAGCCCAGTTACAGTAATATCTCTTGGAAAATTGGAAAGAATATTTATAACTCTCAATCCTTCTAAAGTTATTCCTAACGGTTTGATATCAATTTTTCCTTCAGTTCCAGCACCTAAAACGCGAGTTAGGAACTCCAGTTCAAGCAAATCTTCTTTATAGAAACTGGATATACCATCAACTTTATCATATAAATATCCGATTTCTTTTAAATTTTGGATTACATCGATTTTTCTTTTGGAATATTTATATTTCGATAAAAAAAATCAACATCTCGAGTTCGAATATTAGGAATAAAATCTGTTTTAAAAAGCAACGGATAAAAATATTCTGCCCAACTACCTATAATCATTACATGCTGTAAAAGTCCAATTTTTTTGAATTGCCTTATCGTCTGCCAAAAAACTTCTTCCTGCTCTTTTCTCATCTCAATTCCTTTAAGATTTCTTTTTGTTCAAGCTTTAGTTTTTTTATAACCTTTGAAAGATCTTTCCTCTTATTCAAGGTTTCTTTCAGTTCTTCAATATTATAATCGACTACATTACCAAGAAATTTTGAAACAACTTTTTTTCCATCCCTATAATTCAAATAATAATACTCTTGATTTCCGATTTTTCTTTTGAATACAGCCCCCTTCGGAAGCCGTTCAATTTCCTTTTCATATCGAGAAACAAGTCTTTTGTTCCGTTCAAATTCGTCCTCAAAAACAGAACGCACTAATTCAGATTTCATAAGTCCCTTACACTACATAATTTAGATTAAAATAAATTGTAGTGTAATATTACACTACGTATTTAATAATTTCAATAAATTGTAGTGTAATATTACTTTGAAACAACAAAGGGGCTGTCCAAAAAGTTCATGCGGTCAATAAACTTTTGGGACACCCCCTTTATGTTTAATCTCTTATTCTTTTAATGTGAAGTTCATGTCGCACGCTTTCGCGTGCTTACCGAGTTTGCTATGTTTCGACAAGCCCTTCGACAGAGCTCAGGGAGCGCTCAACAACCGCAAACTCGCACCTTATGCCTCTGCATCATGAATAGTAATGTGCAAGTCGTCCAGTTGGCTCTGATCAACCGCACTTGGGCACTCATCCATAGGTGAAGCAGCCAGATTATTCTTAGGGAATGCAATTACCTCGTGAATTGATTCCTCATGTCTCATTAACATAATCAAGCGGTCCAATCCTGGTGCGATTCCTCCGTGTGGTGGAGCACCGAATTTGAAGGCCTGAACAAGGAAGCCGAATGCTTTCTGTGCGCGTTCTTCGCTGTAACCTACAATCTTAAAGATGCTCTGCTGCAATGCAGGGTCGTTGATACGCATAGAACCAGAAGCAAGTTCGTAGCCGTTCAATACAAGGTCGTAAAGGTCGCCTTTTACAGCACCCGGGTCACTTTCCAAAGTATCCCAGTACTGTTTCTGTGGCAAAGTGAACATGTGGTGTTCTGTTTCCCAGCCCTGAGTTTCTTCGTTGAATGCAAAATATGGGAAGTCGATAATCCATGCAAAGTGGAATTCATCGTTTGGATTGTAAAGATTCAAATCCTTACCAAGCTGCTTACGAACAGCACCAAGAGCAGTACAAGCAAGCTGCCAGTTTTCATCACTAACGAACAAAAGAAGGTCGTTCTTTTCTGCCCCGAGTTTTGCGCAAATTTCAGCTTCTTTTCCGGCATAGAACTTTGAGATTCCACCTTCAAACTGAACTGCGTCGGTGGTTGAGCCTGTCGAAACCACTTTCATCCATGCAAGACCTTTTGCCTTGTATGTCTTTGCAACAGCTTCCAAAGCTTCAACCTGCTTGCGGCTGTATTTGTCTGCAACGTTTTTAACAACAAGAGCCTTAAGACCAGAACGCTTATGACGCTGAACATCACGTCCTGCATTTGCAGCTCCTGCCTTGAATGCGTTAAAGTCTGCCAAATCTGCCATGAATGTAGCATCCTGCATCTTCATGTCAAAGCGCAAATCCGGCTTATCGCTTCCGTAGAAATCAAAAGCATCTTCCCATGAAATGCGGTCAAATTGTGCCGGCAAATCATAGTTCATTGTCTTCTTAAAGATGTAGCCCATCATTCCTTCTGTTGTAGAAAGAACTTCTTCGCGGTTTGTAAAGCTCATTTCCATATCAATCTGAGTAAATTCAGGCTGACGGTCACCACGAGCGTCTTCATCACGGTAGCAGCGGGCAATCTGGAAGTACTTATCAAATCCAGAAACCATCAAAAGCTGCTTGTAAAGCTGCGGACTCTGTGGCAAAGAATAGAATTTTCCAGGGTGAACGCGGCTAGGAACAAGGTAGTCACGAGCTCCTTCTGGAGTAGATTTAATGAATGTAGGTGTTTCAATTTCAAGAAAGCCCTTGCTAGTCAAATATTCACGAGTTGCGAATGTAACCTGACTTCTCAAAATAATGTTCTGCTGCATTGGATCGCGGCGCAAATCCAGATAGCGGTACTTCAAGCGAAGATCTTCGTTAGGAAGAACGATTGTTCCGTCCTTCTGGCGAACTTCTTCAATAGAAAATGGTAATTCCTGTGAAGTTGTAAAGATTTCAATATCTGTTGCTTCAACTTCGATTTCACCAGTTGCCATGTCTTTGTTGATATCTTTTTCAGCGCGGGCAGCAACAACGCCTTCTACTGCAATACAATATTCTGATTTAAGACTGGAAGCAATTTTTTTAACTTCTTCAGAAGCATTGTCGCCAACCATAACCTGTGTAATTCCATAACGGTCACGAAGACGAATAAATACAAGTCCACCCAAGTCACGAGTGCGGCTTACCCAACCATTTAATACAACTTTCTTGCCAACGTCAGCCTTTGTAAGCTGGCCGCAAGTAACTGTTCTTTTACTGTTTTCCATAGTAGTTACATTTTAATAACTTGTAGATTTTATGTATAGAAGAAAAGATAAAAACTATTAAACGTAAATCTTAAAACTAAAACAGTATGATATCATTCATAATATTCAAATAATTCAGAAAGTTACACAACTACAGCTTAGGAATTTCTCCGCTATTACGCTGTTCATTTTCACTTGCAATTTTTCGTAGAACAGCTCTGTTGGTAAAATGAATGACAACAAAAAAAACAATCACAAAAATATATGCTATAATAAGAATAATAAAAGTTATTTCTTTATCAAATAAAGTTGAAAGCCAGACCATAAGGCAAATCACATCCTGAATTCCAAGAACCATATAAAGAGCCTGATGTTTATCAAATCCTAAATTTAATAATTTGTGATGCAGATGGCATCTATCTGGACTCATAATAGATCTATGATCTCTAATTCTTCTCCAAATTGCAGCGATAGTATCAAGCATAGGGAATGAAACTAACACAAGCATCATCAAAAATTTGTTGAATTCAAATTCTTCTCCTGATACATATAACGGAATCGTTGCAATCATAAATCCAAGGAATTGACTTCCATTGTCGCCCATAAAAATTTTAGCATTTGGCGCTGGCCAGTTCCATACAAGAAATCCAATTATTGAACCAACTAGAATCATACAGATTGCTGCACCTTCTTTATAAGAGCCGTGTATGATAATTCCCATAGTAAAAAGAGTTGTAGCAGACAAAATTCCGCATAACCCATCAAGTCCATCAATCAGGTTATACGCATTTATCAAACCTAAAATCCAGCAAAAAGTAATCAGACTGCTTAAAGTATCTGGAATTATAAGACCAAAAATCTGACGAAATCTGAAACCACCTGCAACTACAATTCCACAGGCAACTAGTTGAACAAGTAATTTAAATATTGCTCGCAATTCAACTACGTCATCAAGAATTCCAAATATAAAAATCAGCATTCCTGCAGCCAGCAATGGAAATGCATTGAAAAATGAAAGATTTTTATCTAAAAAGAAAAAGAGTACTGTAATTATGATAAAAGAAAATGATATTGCAACTCCACCTAATCTGGGTATATTTCCAGAATGAATTTTCCTTGCATTTATGGAATCATAAAGACTGTATATCTTACATAGTTTTATTATACCTGGTACCATAATCGTACTAAGCATGGCAGCTATAAATGTAAATAAAATTACTGACAACAACATAATCATATTCTAACTAAAATATAAATGATAGACAAGTAAACAATTCAGAGGTGATAATCACATAGATATTATCTTTTTTTATTTTATAAAAATAAAATTTACTTTCAAATAATACATAACTCTTTAGAAATACTTTTAAATGTGTTAAAATAGAAATATATGAAAGAAAATAATGTAATTATAATTGGAGCCGGAATTTCTGGTCTTACTGCTGGCGTTTATGCAAAAAAATCAGGATTTAATGTAACAATTCTTGAACATCATATTATCCCTGGCGGTCTTTCCACAAGCTGGACCCGCAAAGGTTATCTTTTTGAAGGCGGAATGCACTGGCTCACAGGCTCTCTTGAAACACTTTCTATTAATAAAGTATGGAAGGAAGTTGGCGCTCTTCAGGAAAATAATCCAATATATAATAAAGATCCTATTTACACTTTACTAGATAACGGGCAGGAAATAAATCTTTATCGCGATATTGATAAATTCAAAGAAGAATTACTTAGAGTTGCACCAGAAGACAAAAAAGCCATTAATCGTCTTTATAAGGATGTAAAAAGTTTTTTAGGAGTTCACATCGTAATAGACGATATTCCTGGGCTTAAATCTGACGAACCAAAACATCCGGATTTTAAGGAATTAATGGGAATGATGCCAGTAATGAAAAGAATTATTCCACTTAATAACACTCCTTACGAAAAATATATTCAGATGTTTAAAAACAAAAATGTGCAGCATCTTCTTCGCTCTTTGATTGGAGAACGTTATAACGCACTTTCCTTCATTTATACACTGGCATCTTTTGCAAGTGGTGACTGTGGATATCCGAAAGGCGGTTCTCTCGTTATGGCTAAAAATATAGCCTCTAAATTTGAGTCTCTTGGTGGAAAAATTGAATACCGCAAAACAGTAGAAAAAATCGTTATTGAAAACGGTAAAACAAAAGGTGTAATTGCTAACGGAGAATTCATTCCTGCAGATGCCGTAATTGTAACTCAGGATACACGAAAAGCAATTGACACTTTATTTGAACAGCCCCTGAAAGAAAAGTGGATTAATCAAATGCGCAAGAAAGTTATTTCTGAACAAAATATGTTCCTTGCATTCGGTGTAAAAGCAGATTTAAGCAAATATCCAAGAGGAATTATCTATCCTTTAAATGAAACTTTTAAAGCTGCTGGATTGGAATTTAAAGAACTCAGAATCAATAATTACGCTTTGTACGAAGGTTATGCACCAGAAGGTTGTTCCAGCGTTACCTGTCTTTTGCTTGGTCCAAGCTATCGCTATTGGAAAGCAGCAAAAGAAGATGGTTCGTATAAACAGAAAAAACAGGAAATAATGGATTCTCTCATTAAAATTCTTGAAAACTTTATGCCTGAAATTAAGGGGAATATTGAAATTACAGATGTTGCAACACCATTAACCTATGAACGTTTTTGTAATACTTATGAAGGAAGCTGGATGAGCGTTTGGGAACCAAAAATGCTAACTTTCAATTTCCCTCCAAAAGCTAAAACTGTTGATGGTCTTTATTTTGCAAGCCAACGTTCTTCTATGCCAGGCGGACTTCCTATCGCAGTTTATGCAGGAAGAAAAGTTGTTGAATATTTGTGCAAAACAAATAATGTTACTTTCATAAACAAGGAATAAAAACGTGAAATTTAAAAATAACTATTTTTCTTTCTTTTATGAACTTGGAATGATATTATCTTGCTGTGGTTTTGTTTTTCCTGTTTTCAAAAATTCAATGACCATTCTCGATAAAACAGTTGTTTTCTATTCTATAAGGATTTTTGATTTTCTTACAAAAGATGATTTATTAAGAACATCTTTATTGCTTTTAGTTCTTATTTGCAGCATTGCAGGTTTAACAGTAAACCTTCTAAAAACATCCGAAAAAAAAATCCTGAAATTTGCATTCATAATTGTTAGCATTTTAAGTGGAATTATATTTTATTTGATTACAACTGACATTTTCAGACAATACCGCGAACATTTTTATATGGGTCTATACTGCATTATAGCGGGATGGATTTTTTCTATGATCGGAATTTTAAACATTATGGTGACAAAAAAATGAATGAAATTAAAGCCGCAATTTTTGATATGGATGGAACAATTCTTAATACTCTTGTAGATTTGAAAGACGCAACTAATTACGGACTTTCAAAAAACAATTTACCAGAACGTTCCCTGGAAGAAATCAGACAGTTTGTTGGAAACGGAATTAAAAGTCTTATTGCAAAAGCTGTTCCTGAAAATACAAGTGCTGAAATTTATCAAAAAGTCTACGAAGATTTTACAGAGTTTTATAAAATTCACAATTCAGATAATACTTGTCCATACAAAGGTATAAAAGATGCTATAAAAAAAATTAGAGAAAGCGGAATAAAAACTGCCGTTGTTTCTAATAAACCTGATTATGGTGTTCAGGCTCTTGTAAAACAATTTTTCGACGGTCTTTTTGATGTTTCTATTGGCGAAAGAGAAGGTGTAAATAAAAAACCTGCACCAGATATGGTAAACCTGGCCTTAAATGCTCTAAACGTTCCAAAAACCAATGCAGTTTACATTGGCGACAGTGATGTTGATTTTAATACTGCTGCTAACTCTGAACTTAAATTCATTGGAGTTGCATGGGGTTTTAAAGGACACGATTTTCTTAAAGAATTGGGAAGTAAATTTGTTGTGGACACAGCTGACGAACTAACAAAACTGATTATTTCCAAATAAAAACATCTATTATAAAAAAATTGACTGACTTCACAGACTCTATAAATTAATTTTTTACGAGGTTTTTGAAATGAAAAAAGAAAAAAAAACTATTTCTTTAGGTGAAAATCTTATTGAAAATTATAAATTATTTTTAAATAAAGGCAAGACAGAACGAGAATGCGTATCACAAATAATTATTGCTGCAGAAAAAAATGGATATAAAGACATCTCTAAATGTCCAAAAATAAAGGCGGGCGATAAAGTTTATGTTCAAAAAATGAACAAATCAATTGCACTGTTTCAGATTGGAACAGAAGATATTGAAAACGGAATGAATATTCTTGGAGCGCATATAGATTCTCCAAGATTAGATGCAAAACAAAAGCCTGTTTACGAAAAAGATTGTATTACATATTTGAATACTCATTATTATGGCGGCATTAAAAAATATCAGTGGGTAACATTGCCATTGGCAATTCACGGAGTTGTTTGCAAAACAGATGGCTCAACAATTATTGTAAACATTGGAGAAGAGGAAACAGATCCTGTTTTCTGTATTTCAGACATTCTTCCTCATCTTGCTCAAGATCAAATGAAAAAGACTGCCGCAGATGTAATAAAAGGTGAAGATTTAGACGTAATTCTTGGATCAATTGCACCCAAAAAAAACGATAAGAAAACAGACGATGAAAAAAAGAAAGACAAAAAGAAAAAAAATGACGAAAAACTTTCCGGCAAAAAAATCATTCTCAACCTGTTAAACAAAAAATATGGTATTGAAGAAAACGATTTTGAATCAGCTGAGCTTGAAATTGTTCCAGCTGGTAAAGCCCGCGATTGTGGTTTAGACCGTTCATTAATTCTAGGTTACGGACAGGATGATCGTTCCTGCGCTTTTACTTCTTTTGCTGCTCTTATGGACTCAGAAAAAACGAAAAAAACTGCTTGTTGTCTTTGTGTTGATAAAGAAGAAATCGGTTCTGTCGGTGCAACTGGTATGGCAAGTCATATTTTTGAAAATGCCGTTGCAGAAGTTATTGCCCGACTTCCAAAAGGATATAGTGATTTAACATTACGCCGCTGCCTTTCAAATTCAAATATGCTTTCAAGCGATGTTAATGCAGCCTTTGATCCTATGAATGCCGGTTTGTTCGATAAAGAAAATGCCTCTTTCCTCGGAGGAGGACTCGTGTTTATGAAATATACTGGCTCACGAGGAAAAAGTGGTTCCAGTGATGCAAATGCAGAATTCATCGCAAAAATCCGTGGCTGCATGAACTCATCTAATGTTGCATACCAGATGGCAGAATTGGGCAAAGTTGATCAAGGTGGAGGAGGAACAATCGCCTATCTTTCTGCAAAATACGGAATGAATGTTATTGATGCTGGTGTTGCTGTTTTGAGCATGCATGCTCCGTGGGAAATTACTTCCCGCGATGACATCATCCATGCGTACAACGGTTATAAAGCATTTTTACTGTTGGATTAATAAATTAAGCCGGCTAAAAAAAATTTTCAAAATTGATACCAATTATATAATCACTTTTGTTTTCACCCGGCTCCTGATTAAATCTATAAACATAACCAAAGGTGGCTTTTAGCATGAATTCATTTCGTGTCAGGCCACCTATATTTGGATTAAAATATAAATCAGCTTTCACCCTGAAATCATCATAATAATTTGAATTACCATCTCTTACTTCAACATAATAATCATAAAATCGTGTTATTGGCCAGGATTTCATATAATTATTAAATTTTATCATTCCAGAATACTGCGCGCTAAAAGTCAATCTATTAAAATAAATTATAGGAAAATATGGAATTGTTTTTTGAATTTCCTGATTAAAAAGAATAATATTTGCCGCTCCAAAAATAAAACAGCAATTAGATGGAAAAATCGCAGCCTCTACTGTAATAGGAAAAAATCCAGGAATTTTTCCCTGAACATTAACAGTTAGGTTTTCAAAATGGTAATATTCCTTGTCAACATCTGCTTCTGGAGCACAATATAAAAAATCTACGATTGGCATTATTCTAAAGCCAGCATAGTTATAATACCCTTTTCCTGCTTTATGTATATTTCCAAAAAAAACAGAAGCAGAATCTTCCGCAAAAACTCTTCTTATTGAAAGATTTTCACCATATTTTTCTTTTGAAAGAATGCCAATAAAATCAAAAAGAGAATTTATATCAGAGGATGAATAGCTTGTCTTTGATTGTCTACCGTCAAAAAATTGAACAAAGTTTTTTAATCCAACATAATATGTACCCCATAAAGGAACTTTCACATCAAATGTAAAAGATTCATAAGTTTGTTTAAAACCATCCTTATCAAATTCAAAATGAGCTAAGCCTTTATAAGAAAAAAGATTATTTATAAGACCACCTCTAAAAATACCTGCATCTAATGCATAAGAATCAGACAAAGGCCCATAACCTGCAGAAAAATAATAAACAGGATATGTCCAGGGAGTTGATGAAAAATATGTTATGCCAACAGGCATCTGAACATACTGCATTGATTCCGCATCATCTTTTATAGCATAAGTATTTGCAAGACTAAAAGGTGCAAAAACGCCTCTTGATCCTGTAAAAGTATATTTCAAGGCTGAAAACTTTTTGCTTCCATCCAGTTCTTTTCTTTCTGCAATTTTTTTCAATGAATTTAAGTTTTCAACTAAATCAGACGAATATTCTTCAAACTCCAGTTTTTCAAAATCTAATGTCTGCAGCTTATATCCATCAAAATAACTTGCGATGTAGTAAATCTGGTTTTCTGCAAAAACAGGATTATAAACTCCGCCATTTCTATCAATTTTTTCAAAATAAAATTTACCTTTTTCAAAATACCCTAAGCGTGGCATAGAATCTTTTTTTACAAATGAAAAAAAGATTTTTTCATCTTCTGAACTTAATTTCTGAATTGCCTGAATTTCTTCTGGAAGTAAATACTGATTTATGACCTTATTTTCAACATTAAACTCACACAAACTGTATTTTAAACCATTTTTATACACAAAATACAAAGAACCATTTATTCCGCCTTCTAAAGACAAGAATTGATTTCCATATTCAACTGATTTTTCAAAATATTTTTTCGCTTTAATGATTCGTTTTTTTTCATCAAGTAATAATTTATAAACAACAAGTAAAGAAAATTCAGATTCTGTTTTTACCCCAGCCAGATAATATTCATTCCCATGCTGAATTATTGCGCCATCTCTTAAACTTTTTTCATTAACAAAAAATCTTCTTTTATTGATAATGTCATAAATATAAGTTCTTTTTTTTGTATTGGTAAATGAGTTATCAAAATACGAAACTGCCATAAATCTTGAATCTTTGCTTAAACTTACTTTATCAAGATTTGTCTGTTTAAAAATTATTTTCTGTTTTTTGTCATCATTTTTTTTCAAATATACGGAACATTTAGACGTATCCACAAATGCGTATACATTCTTTGCGGCTGTTAGAGATTTTAACATTGACAAGTTTTTTTTCTTTTTTTCTATCTGTATGTTTTCTGGAATTTCAATAGAATCATAAAATTCTTTCCATGCCGTTTTTATTGAAATACCATAAATTTTTTTAAAACAACCGATATATGTTAGAGATTTAAAATTAACACATCTGTACCAGAATTCTGAATATTTTTCCATTCCATATTTTTCTTGCAACCATTTGCAAAACATACCGCCAAATATATAACTGGCATTTGTGGAAGGATAAATATCTCTTGCACCTTGAATATCCGCATATTTTGGAAAAACACCTTCTATCTTAGCCTGCTTTACAATTTGCATTGCATACTCACTGTTCATTCGGCCTTCTCCAAAATCGCTTTCTAAAGACACCGCAGCACCTTCTGCCCATGCAGTAGTAATTGTTAATAAAGCTGGATTATAAACATCGCCCAAAATACGATCTAATTTAAAAAATCCATCATTCCGAAGATTATACGTAATTGCATGTATTAATTCATGACGAAAAGTATTTATAAAAGTTTCTGTGAATACAACAAGATTCTCGTCAGGCAAAGAATCATAAATTACTATATGATTAAATGGGAATGATGAGAAATACGCATTAAAATCATGATTAGTTGGAGAAATTACAACAGGCAATCGAAACTCATGTTTCAAACCAAACTTCTGAGCAACATCTTTAAAAATTTCATCGCCTTTTTCATAAAGTATTCCTGCACTCTCAACTGACCCTGGCGCATAAATTATATCAAAATACTTAGATTTAATGATTCTTAAATTTTTTTCACCAGCCATTACGCCTTCGTATGCGAAAAGCCGTATCAATGCGAAAATTAAAAATAAACCTGCAAATAATTTTTTTTTCATTTATTAATAATGAGGAGGTTTTCTGTTTGGAATCTCACCCTCTAAAGAGTCTGACATTTCTCTTATTTTATTAGACATAAGCTTTATCTCTCCCTTAAGCTTGTCTATTGTCTTTGCCTGTTCTACAGCAACTTCCTGAATTTGATTTACAAAATCTTCCAAGTAAGCCAATTTCATTTCCATTGCCATAAATCGATTATCAATCTCTTTATCTGTCATATTAAAAATTTTTCTTAATATCTGTTTTTATGTTTATCAAATCAATAAGTTCTAACGAAAACTGTTTTGTTTTTCCGTCTGACAACACCACTATAAAATCTACGGTTGAAGTCTTTATTTCATCCGCCAGTATCTGACCATAAACAGAAGAAATTAATTCAAGATATTCTTCATTAGACATTTCTTCTTCAGTAAAAACTGGAGCCATAAAAAGATCAATGTAAGAACGCATTATTGACGGCATGTTGTCATACATTTTCAGCAGATTGTTTCTGGAAAATTCTATTTCTACATTTTTGCCATTATTTGAAGATTTAATTATTGACGAACCAGAAATAAAATCCCCATTATTACCGTCAATATCACCTTGAATAGAAATTTCATCTATTACTTTTGATTCTGCAGAAACATTCTTAAGACCACCTTCTGAAAAAATTTGCTTAAATTGTTCTGTATCAAAAATTCTTTCGCTTTCTGTTTCTCCGGCAAACGCATAAAACGTATCAAACAGAGCTTTTCCTAATTTTGTAGAATATTTCACCGTGCATGCATTTTTTGAAAAAGTTATTTTTATCTGACTTTTACAGGAAGTTAAAAATAAAATTACTGAACAAAATAAAGCAACCAATAAATTTTTATAAATGTTTTTCATATTCATATTTTTATGATACTACTTTTTTGCAAAAATTGAAAATGGGAATACGACTCTAACACCTGTACAAAATTCCAAACCAGAAGAAGCTGCTTCCAATGGTGCTAAAGCGGCATTAGACATATTATTATAAACTGAATAGCACACATCTTGCACTAACTGAATTTTAAAGTCGCCCTTAGTAAATGAAGGGAATGCAAATGAAAAGCCTAAAACTCCTGGAAAAACACAACTTTTAATTTTTGTTTCAGAATCTGGACACGATGCTTGCCCAAATGATAAAAGAGGTCCTGCGTAAACTCTTAAAAAATCTCCTGCATTTAAAGAAAAAATCACAGGCATCTGAAATGCAGAAACACCATAATTCCAGCGCAAAATCAAACCTAAACCAGGAGATAATACTTTCCCTCTGTAAATTATATCTGCTTCACTAGAAAGACCACGAAAATTTGGCATTATTTTCTTTTCTGTAAAAACAGACCAGTCAACTGTTGTATAAGCTGCAAAAGCAAGATGATCTGTAAACGAACCTGTTCCAGAATACGTCATAAACGAATCTTGAAAAATTGGTTCTGCAGATAAATCTGATTTTGCTTTTTTTCCTGATTCTTCCTTTTTATTCTTTTTTGCTAAATCTTTGTCATTTTTTATTGATGCAAAATTATTTTCTGGATTGGAATCCTGCATTGAAGGCAAAAACTTTCCACTAGCAGCATAATGAGTCTTCCAATAATTTTCTTTAAGAGAGGACAATATTACACCTGTATTTGGGCCATCACTTACAGCAGAAATAAACTGATTTTTCCCGATGTATAACCCTACATGAGATACGGAACCATCTCCTGTTGTGCGAAAAAAAACTAAATCGCCGGGTTCAATCTGTTCTATTGGAATAATCTTTACAAAACTGTAAATTGCCTTAACTGTTCTTGGAAGCTGCATTCCAATGGCATCATGAGAAACTGTATAAACAAGGCCAGAACAATCAAAAGCTTCAGGTCCAGTTGCCCCGCGAACATAAGGCGCACCAATATATTTTTTTACCTCTTCTATAAGCTTTTCTCTTTTTTCTCGCGACTGAGCCACAGAAATATTTTCTGCATTTAAAATTGCAGGAGTCATGATGAAAATCAAAAAAGATGCGGCAAGAACAAAAATTTGTTTTTTGAAAATAAATCCACTCATATTTCAAATTTCGGAAATAATTATTCTTTCATTGAGAACTTTTTTACATTAGTCTATAATAATACGCTATGCAATTTGATAATCCATTAATTGTTCAGGGAGACAGAACACTTCTTTTAGACGTACATGCACCACTTGCAAATGAATGTCGCAATGACCTTATTCCATTTGCAGAACTGGAACGCTCTCCGGAACATCTTCATACATACCGATTAACACCGCTTTCTTTATGGAACGCAACCAGTGCAGGTCTTACCCCAGACGATGCTGTAGCTGTACTAGAAAAATATGCCCGCTACGATGTACCGCAGAATATTACAATGTGGATAAAAGAAACTGCCAGTCGTTTTGGTAAACTTCGTCTTATTCCCGGACCAGTAATTCAAGTCCCAGTAAAAACTGCAGAAGTTTTAAAAGCCCACGTTGGCGTCGATTCTGTTCCCACCGTTGAAGAGCAGTACCTGTATCTTGTTGCCAACGCAAGAAATGTTTATCTTGAAATTAAAGCAAATCCACACGCAAAAAAACTCCTTGAACCGTGTGAATATGCCCCTGACGAAATAAAAAATCCAGTTGAACTTACCGAGGAAGAAAAACAATATTGTTTCCGCTTAAAGCTCACTGACCGCGGAACTATCAAACAGGTTCTCTTAAATTCCTTGTGGCCTGTAAAAGATGAAGTTCAGCTTGAAGACGGCGAACCTTTAGATTTCAACCTGAGAGAAGAAACTTCTGCAGGCAAACCTTTTGAAATTCGCGGCTATCAAAAAAACGCAGCTCAGGCTCTTGTTGGAAATAAAGGTCCAGGAACTGGATTTGGAACTATTGTTCTTCCATGTGGTGCAGGAAAAACCATCGTCGGAATGACTGTCATGGATTTGCTAAAAACAAGCACCTTAATCATCACAACAAACATTTCTGCTGTTCATCAATGGATTCAGGAATTAAAAGATAAATCAAATCTTACAGAGGAACAAATTGCAGAATACACTGGCGAAAATAAGACTCTTGCGCCAGTAACTGTTGCCACATATCAGATTTTAACATGGCGACCAGAAAAAGATGGTCCTTATCCTCATTTTTCAATTTTTACAAAAAGAAAATGGGGACTTATAATTTACGATGAAGTTCATATGCTTCCTGCACCAGTTTTCCGAGTTGTTGCAGAGCTTCAAGCCGTAAGACGGGTAGGTCTAACAGCAACATTAGTCCGCGAAGACGGTTGCGAAGGCTATGTTTTTAGTTTAGTAGGTCCAAAACGTTACGATGTTCCGTGGAAAGAACTGGAAAAAGCCCATTGGATTGCAACAGCAGAATGTATTGAAGTTCGCCTTGATTTACCAGAATCACAGGAAATTGAATACGCCGTTGCATCTGCAAGAGAAAAACACAAGCTTGCCAGCGTAAACGAAATAAAAAACATTGTTACGCAACAAATTATTGCCCGCTATCCAGATGATAAAATTCTTGTAATCGGACAGTATCTTGATCAGCTGAACACAATCGCTAAGGAACTTAATGCTCCAATAATTACAGGGAAAACCCCTAATGTAGAGCGCGACCAGATTTACAAGAGTTTCCGTGAAGGCAAAATCCACGTTCTTGTTGTTTCTAAAGTTGCCAATTTTGCCATTGATTTGCCTGATGCTTCAATCGCAATCCAGATAAGTGGAACTTTTGGAAGCCGACAGGAAGAAGCTCAGCGACTTGGTCGTATTTTGCGACCAAAAGAACGCACCAGCAGATTTTTCACTCTCATCACCCGAAATACCGTTGAAGAGGATTTTGGTTCAAATCGCCAGAAATTTCTTGCAGAGCAAGGATATTCATACAAAATTCTTCGCTATACACAGGAAAGCGATTTAAATGAATTAGAAAATAACTGAGGTAAAAATGCAGACACAAAATGATGAAAAAAAAGTACAAAGAATCATTCGCTGGCGAGAAACAATGGCAACATTGAACGATGAACGCTTCTTTGAAATCATGCGTGTCTACATTGGCGAAATTCAGACACCCTACAATAAAGATAATTTAATTGAACAGATAAGCTCAATTTTAAGAAAAGAACAGAATAAAAAACGCATCATTTCGTATCTTAGTGATTTTGATATCAAAATTCTTAGCGTTATTTTTTCTGTAAAAGAACCAACAAAAGATAAAATCACAGATTTTTTCAAAAATGAATATCCGTTAAGCGAAATTTATTCAGCTCTTCTTAACTTAACAGAACGACTTATTATCTATTCCTACAAAAATGACGTTATGGAAAACATTATTTCCATAAATCCACTCCTGGAAGATACTCTTAAACCTTTTGCCAGCATAAAAATTCTTCTGCCTTCACCTTGTTATGCTGAACATAATTTTGATTCACCATTTTCACTTTCACCACAGTTTATTGCTGCTTTCATTTCATATATTTATGAAAATCCAGAAATGTGTAAGAATAATTCTCAATTAAAGAAAAAAGATTTGGAGCGTTTAGAATTAATTTTTCCTGGAAAACAAAAAATACTTGAACAACTTCTTAATGCTTTTATAAATCTTAAGCTAGTACGTTCCAGTGACAAAGGTCTTTATGTAGATGACAACAGATTTTTAATTTTTTCTAAAAATAAAGAGCTGCAACAATATGCGTTTTTCGCAACCGCAGCATCCACTCGGCTTGGAAGGGAAGGGCTTAGAAGTCAAGCTCAGCTTTTACTAGATATTGCTTCTTCCGTTCCTGCAGAAGGTCTTACCCGTTCATCACTTTCCCGACTTGCATTTTTAATCAGCAATAGAACAGAAGACACAGAATCTTCTCCTGCTAAAAGTCGTTTCAGCCGCATTTTAGAAGCCCATAATAAAAATTCAAAAAAAATTGAATATTCTGGTCAACTTATTGATTCAATAATTGATAATGCAATTCTATTCGGAATTTTTGCAGAAAATGGAAAAACTGAAAATGGTGAACTGATTTTAACTCCCGGCTCAATTATTGTTAATTCCCCAATGAACTTAAATTCAGAGCAGAAAAAAGGAATTGTAAATATTAATGCAGGAACAAACATCGCTATTTTACCAGGGCTTTCTTTAGAAGAACAGCTTCCACTTGTTCAATTTATGAACATTAAAAACTGCAGCACAATTACAGAATACGAAATTACGCGCAAATCAATAAGTCGTGCTTTTGATAAAAATATTTCAAAAGAATCTATTTTAGAACAGCTTGCTAAATACAATTCTTATAGTATTCCTCAAAATCTTGAAATGATTATTGACGAATGGCAGAATTCATATTCTTCTGCAATTCTTTATAAGGGTTTTGTATTAAAAGTGAACGAAAAAAGCGAAAGAGTTGTAGAAAAAAATCCAAATATCCAGCCGTTTATTCACTTAAAACTGGCACCAGGAGTTTTCCTTCTTAACATTCCTTTTGACCAGGATGAAAGCGAATTTATAAAGTCCTCTGGCATCGAATTTATGGGAAATGTTAAAACTCCTGTTTCTAATAGCGAAGCCATTAATTATCCGCTCATTAGAAATGGTACAAATTATTGGCTGGGCGATTTTTCAAAAAATAACGACGTTATTTTAAGTTCTGATGATGTTTCTAGTGCTGATGATTTTAAAAAGACTCTTTTTGATAAACTAAAATCCATGGAACTTACAAAGCAGCAATACGAAGGCCTTTCAACCCGTATTTCAAGAAACGTTATTCTTACCGAAGAACAGCTTAAACCAGAAACAGTTCGTATGGAAATACTAGAAGCAGAAGGCATGAATTATGCAGGGAAAATTCATCTTCTGGAAAATGCAATTAATTCTGGTGATTTAATCGAAATTACAATTCCTGACGAAAAAAATTCATCTGTTATAAACAAAATACTTGGACAACCATTAATGATTCTTAAACAAGCAAATGATTCTTTAGTTAAAATCGCAATAAACGATGAACAAGAAACCTGTTCAATTCGCTTTTATTCAGTAAGCCGTGCCAATCACATAAAAATAATACGCACAAGCATTTTTAAATAATACGGGCTGTCCCAAAAGTAATGAGTGTAGCGCTCATTGAGCCCTTCGACAGGCTCAGGAACCACCTGTCGAAATGACTGCTACACTAAATGCGGTGGTTTCGATAAACTCAACCACCGTAATGCAAACTTATTGGACACCCCCTATCTTAACATTGTTATTTTATTATTTCGGTGCAGCATTATTCCACTAGCAACAGCCGTAACTAATTCTGCTGCTGGCATAGATAGCCATAACCCATTTTGTCCAAATAATATAGTTCCAGAAAGCGACAGTACAACCGGTAAAAATACTCCACGACAAATACTAAGACTTGCAGCATCAGAGGCTTTTCCAATAGCCTGAAAATATCCGATTATTGCAAGACTTATACCGTTTATAAAAAAAGTTGGCGAGTACATTTTCAAAGCATAAACAGATTTAATCCGTACATTTTCATTATCCGTTCCAAAAATATCTACAAGATAGTTTGTAATTAAATTACAAAAAAGCAAAAAAATTACCCCAGTTATCAAAGACGTAATCAGCATATATCTTCGCACTAACGCAACTGTTGAAAACTCTTTTGCCCCATATCCATGAGAAATCAAAGGTTGAGCTGATTGAGAAATTCCTGTTGTTATGCAAACAAACACAAGACTCCAGTTCAACACTACACAAAAAATTGCAGAACCATCAGAACCATATAATTTAATCGCATTGTATATGTATATGAATGTTACAATGCCATTTGAAAGTTCTCCAATGAAACTTGAAAAACCAATTTTCAATATCTTTTTAATTATGGAAATTTCAACATTTTTTATATCAAATCGAATTCTTGTCTTAAGTGCATAAGAAATTATAAAATTTGCAATTACAGAAAGGGTAACGCTCATGCAGCTTGCAATAGCGGCACCCGCCATTCCCCATTCAAAACCAAAGACAAATAAAAAATCCAAAAATACATTCAGAAGATTTGAGATAATTCCACAGGCAACAGAGATATTCGGATGTCCTTCGTTTCTCATAAAACTTTGATATAAACCGTTTAAGAAATAAAATGGCAGAAAAATAAAAAGACATTGTGAATATGGAACTACATAATTAATATTTGTTGCATCAGCACCAAGAAATCTTGAAAAAGGATAAATAAAAACGTTTGCCAATATTCCTATAGAAACCGAAAAAATTATTGCATAAAAAATTGCTGTAGAAAAAACTTTTTTCGCAAGATTTTCTTTTCCTTCTCCCAACGAAATAGAAAATAAGCTTCCTCCACCCATTCCAAAAAGAAATCCAAACGCATAAGCTAGATTTATTATCGGTGTTGCAATTCCAAGTGCACCTAATGCAACTGACCCTAATTTTTGCCCTACAACAAAGCCATCTGTAAAAATATATGCAGATAGTAAAATTGTTCCAACAAGACCTGGAATCACATAATTTAAGAATTTTTTTAATATACCTACATTTTTCTGCATAAAATTAAAATACATTAAACAAAAAAAAATGTCATTTAGAAAAAATATGTTATAATATAAATTGATGGAACTGTCCAATAAGTTTGCATTACGGTGGTTGAGTTTATCGAAACCACCACTTTTAGTGTAGCAGTCATTTCGACGAGTGGTTCCTGAGCCTGTCGAAGGGCTCAATGAGCGCTACACTCATTACTTTTGGGACAGCATCACACTTGAAAAAATGATACTTAATTATTCAAAATTATTAATAAGAGGCGTTTATGAAATTCATATTTGTAATTCTTTTTTCTTTTATCTTTATTATTCCTGGAATTTCCTGCGAATATAACCCTAAAACTCATGAACTTAAAGAATGCAAAACTTATCTTGAAAACACAGATGAAACGCTGGATGCTTGCAAAAGTGCTCATATAGAATACAATAAATACGTTGCATTAAAGCTTGCAGGTAAAGCAAAAGAAAAAGCAGGTAGAATTGGTAATTCTATTACTAAGTTTATTGGCGAAAAAATGAGCGAAGGCGAAAATAAAAAAGTAGAAAATAATTCCTCAAAAGAATTATAAAAATAAAAAAAAAGCCTGATAAGTTAGATTTGTAATCATCGCTTATCAGGCTTTTTTTTCAAATAAAATTTGAACGTAAAATCTAAATCAATTCTTTCGCATCACTTATAAATGCAGCGGCACCTTCGCCAACAAATTTTTTGTGAAGTTTTTTCATAATGTTTGCAATTACTGGCACAAATTTTTCTTCTACGTACAAAACAAACATTACATTCAGCTGCGGCCAGATTGCGTCACCAAGTTTAGGATCTGTATTTCCCTGACCAACAACGTCGTTTATTTTTGTATATTTACATTTACTAAATGACTGACGGCAAGCTTTTTCATACAGAGCAACAAAATCTTCTTCAATAGCCTGCGTAAGGATAACTTCTATTCTTTTCATTTTTTGTCCCCTTTATCTTCCAGAATCATTTCAGATACATCAGCCAGAGCTTCCTGCAGCTGCTTCAAACGCTTAGCCAAATCATCTTTAGTTCTAGATTTCTTTTCATGTGCCTTTGAAGCTAGAACTGCAACAATCTTTGGAATATCACGTTTTTCTTCCTTAATGTTATCAATAGATTCATCAAAATCATTGTTGCGTACAGTTTTTGAAGCCTCTTCTACAGAGTTTGGCACGTAAAGTTCACCTGGTTTACGTGATGCTTCATCAGTAATTTCGTCATCGTTCTGTTCTGCAGAAGTATCTTTGATTCCTTCGTAAATTGAACTGCTAGTCTTTTCCACAAATGCAGGAATAACGTTATTGATGCTTGCAAACGAATCTTCCTTCAATTCAGCTTCAAGGGCAGCAACAAGCTTCTTTTCGCGTTTAGCATTAAAGTTGTAATAAATTACAGGCATTACAAACAAAGTCATCAAAGAACCAAAACTCATACCACCAAGAACTGTAAGGCCAATTGGCTGTGTCAAAGCTCCACCTTCACCAGGGAAGAACGCCATTGGAATAAGTGAAGTAATTGTTGTAAGAGTAGACATCAAAATAGGGCGAAGACGGTTTCTTGCAGCCTCTACACAAGCTTCTTCTAGCTTTAATCCACGTTTTCTAAGAAGATTTGTATAATCTACAAGAACGATACCGTTATTTACAATCGTACCAACAAGAACCAGCATACCGACAATGGAAACAACGTTCATCATTGTTCCTGTCATCATGTAAATTGCAACTACACCAATGAACGAAAGTGGAATTGTAAATACAATGATGTACGGATCCTTAAAGGATTCAAACTGACTGGCCATAACCGCAAATACAAGACAACAAGCCATGATAATAACAATCGAGAATTTCTGAATTGCTTCCATCATGTCTTTGTACGAACCATCAAAAGTAATAATAAGGTTTTCATCCTGTACAATCTTTTCTTTGATAAGGTTATCAAGATTCTTTTGAATTACATTAAGAGAGTAACCTTTCTTTGGCTTAATTGAGACACGGATAGTACGAGTCTGGCTTTCACGTCGAATAGTTACAGGAGAATATGCAGATTCAAAACGAGAGAAGCTTGCAAACGGAATTCTCTTTCCCATAGAATTCATAACGTAAAGCTGTTCCAAATCACCAAATTTTTTCTTGTCAGCAGGATCAAGACGTACAATCATATCAATCTGAGTACCATTATCATCGTAACGGCTGGCAGTCTTACCGTTGATAGCCGCATTCAATTCGTTACCGGCAGAATAAGCATTTACGCCCAATTCATACATACGGTTGCGGTCCATGTTGATTTTAAGCTCAGGAAGACCATCTTCAAGGTCGATTGTAGTTTCGTTTACATAGTCAGTTGCATATTCCTTGATGATCTTCTGAATTTCCTTTGCAGTAGTACGAGCTAAATCAAGGTTATCAGATTTTACAACAACATCAATTGCCGACTGAGACATAGCCTGACGTCCAGTACCAAATACAAATTCTGCGCCAGGGAAAACGTTAAAATACTTACGGATTTTTTCTTTTGCAGTTTCTTCGCTATCCCAACCAGGCTGTCTTTCTTTTGGAGGATACAAAGTAATTGTAAGTTTAGCTGTGTTAGAATCAGATGCACTGCTAAGCATAGTAGAACCACCAACTGAAGTTGTTGTAAATTTAACACCCTTCAGCTCAGGCATAATATTTTCTTTCATCTGATAAATTACTTCGCGGGTTGCCTCAATTGTAGTTCCCTTTGGCATAGTCAATTCAACATTAACTTCTGTTCCAGGAACTTCTGGCATAAAAATGAACCCTACGTTTGCAACACCAAAGATAGATGCAACAAAAAGAAGGAATACAGTCAGCAAAGTAATTCTTCTGTGACGAAGAACTTTCTGTACTCCTCTGGCATAAACATTATCAAGCCATGTAAAGAAATGACCCATCAGACCATCAAATGCTGCAAGAACTCTGTTCATTTTTCTTTTAGAAGCTTTTTCTACTACAAGATATTTAGAAGAAAGAACTGGAACAAGAACTGCAGCAACAACCAGAGAACAAAGCAAAGAGAAAATGATTGTAAAGGCAAATGCAATGAACATCTGACCCATCATTCCAAGCGTCTTCTTAAGCATAATCATTGGAAGGAAGATACAAACTGTTGTCAAAGTAGAACCAGTAATAGAACCAATCATTTCTTCTGAACCAAGAACTGCAGCAACCTCTGGTTTAGCATCACGTTCACGGTAACTGAAAATATTTTCCAGAATAACGATGGAGTTATCTACAAGCATACCAATACCCAACAGCAAACCAGACAACGTCATCATGTTAATAGAAAGCCCACAGAAGTACATCAAACACAAAGTTATAATTACAGACATTGGAATTGCCAATGCAATGATGAATGTACTCTTAAATGAGCGCAGGAAGATGTAAAGAATAATTACCGCAAGAACAATACCTTCCAGCAAAGATTCAACTACAGTCATAATTGTATTTTGAATATCATCAGAAGAGTTTGATGTTTCTACAATTTCAATATCCTTTGGCAGATTTTCAAGAATCAAAGGCAACTGTTTACGAACCTTTTTTGCAGTTTCTACTGTATTTTTACCAGACTGCTTAGTTACAAGAAGAAGAATAGAAGGTTTATCACCGTAAAAAGCCATTGTAGTTGTATCTTTATAACCTTCGTAAACATTAGCAATATCACGAAGCAAAACATCTACTTTAGAACCATTAGCTTTTCTAGGCTGAGAAAGTACAGTTTTCTTAATATCTTCAATAGATTTGTAAGTACCTTCTGCAGAAATAGAGTAGTTTGAATCCCCTGATTCAATAGAACCACCAGAACTTGTAATGTTCTGCATACCAATAGTTTGTGCAATTCCAGAAAAAGTAAGACCATAAGCATCAAGACGATCTCTAGGAACATCAATAATAACAGCCTTTTCTCTACTACCAACTACAGTTACAGAAGCAACACCATCAACCTGTTCAAGACGAGGCTCAATTATATCTTCAACGTAAGAACTCAATTCTTCTGGAGTACGAGTACCTGTAACAACCAGATTCATTACAGGCGTCATTGAAGGGTCCATCTTAAGAATCATCGGAGTATCCGCATCATCAGGAAGGAACCTTCGCACAATATCAATTTTATCTCGAATTTCATTAGAAGCAGCATCCAGGTTAGTTCCGTAATCAAATTCCATGATTACAAGACTGGTACCCGTCTGCGAACGAGATGTACATTCTTTCAAACCAGATACACCAGAAAGAGAACTTTCCAGCGTACGCGTAACACTTTTTTCTACTTCCTCAGGTCCTGCATTTGAATATGTAGTAAGAACAATGATATAAGGAATATCCATATCAGGATACATATCAACAGGGAGAGTAGAAGTACAATAAATACCAAGGGCAGCCAGCAACATAAAAATAATAAGAACTGTTGTTGGCTTTTTTACAGCCATTTTAGAAATTGACATTTAAGCCTCTCTTAATCACTCAAATTTTTAACAATTAATTTATTCTTCAATTGAAACAACGTTTACTTTTGCTCCATCAGAAAGAAGAGCCTGACCTTTAATTACAACCAAATCACCAGGAGCAATACCCATTTCAACTTCCTGCTTGTCATCAACCTTGATTCCTTTTTTTACAGGAGAAGCTTTTACAGTATTTGTCATTGTATCTACAATGTACACAACATCCTGTTCATTACGAGTTACAATTACGTTTGCAGGAAGAACAATAGTGTTTCTTTTTGAATCTGTAATAAGCTTTATTCGTGCGTACATACCAGCTCTTAATCTTGAATCGCTTGGAGTCTGCAAAAGTTTAATTCCAAGAGTACGAGTATTTGTATCAAGAATAGGATCGATTTCTACAAGTTTTGCAGGGAAAACTTCTCCAGGATAAGCATCAAAAGTAAGACTAGCTCTCTGATTTTTCTGAATACGACTGATAAAACGTTCTGCAACATTTGTCTTTATTTCAAGAGTTCCTGTAGAACTGATTTTTCCAACAGACATAGAAGCATAAACAGTAGTTCCCAATGTAAATGGGAAAGAAGTAATAGTTCCGTCAACAGGTGCTTTAATAGGGCTTGACTGATAATCCATACCAGCTTTACTAGCATCCACAAGTGCCACAACCTGATCCTTCTTTACCTTGTCACCAACTTTTACATTGATTTTAGAAAGTTTACCAGCCTGAACATCAGGGTAAATATCAACACTAGAAGCAGTTTCTACGTTGCCACCAAAATCAAGATAATTATCCAGTGTTTTTGGAACAGCCTTATAAGCCACAACAGCAAATGTTGTTTCTACCTGTTCTTCTGTCTTTCCCGTTTTTGCAGCTTTTGCCTTAGCCTTTGCTTCTTTATTTCCACAACCAGTGAATACAATCGAAAGTCCTGCTGTAAGAATCATTCCTGCAGCAAATAATTTAGTAATTTTTTTCATTTTACCGCCTTCCCCCAATTTATCTTAATTTAATATTTAACTTTGTTTCCAAATCCAGCAACGCTGAAATGTAATTGAATTTTTCATTCATCAAACCAAGCTTAGCCTGATTCAACTGCTGTTCCGAATCCTGAAGTTCAAGACGTTCCTGAGTACCAGCATTATAAGCCTTTAATGTAGCCTCGTAAGCATCCTGAGCCATAGAAACGTTTCTTTCCATAGCCTCAATATTTTCCTTTGAAACCACAAGTGTATCTGCAAGCTTATGAACTTCATTTTCCGCATTCTGATAAAGCTGTTCCAAGCCAAGTTCAGCCTGTTCAAGCTGCTGTTTCATATCCTTTGCTTTCTGCATACTTGAACTGCAAGGCAACATATCAAACAAATTCTTAAACGCCAAAGTTATAGAAAGAGAACCATTATCAAAAGTGTTGTCCTTATCAAACCAGTTTGAATCTTTGTCGATTACAACCGGAGTAAGATTCCATGAAACCGCAAGGGCAGGGGTAAATACAGAAAGATTTGTAGCATTAATACCCATCTTCAAAGTCTGAATATTTTTCTTCAGAGATTGAATTTCATAATTCTGTTCAACGTATTTATTGTACAGTTCGTCTGCATCAACATCTATATATGAAAATTCAATTCCCCCGACAAGCTCAATGTCCTGGCCATAAGGCATACCAAGCAAGAATGCAAAAGTATCTTTGCTCTGCTTAAGACTCTGTTCCGCACTCAAAACAGCAGGTCTTTTGTTTTCATAAGTAACCTTTGCATTAAGCATAGAAAGGCGAGGAATCATACCGTTTTTATAGTTAATTTCCGACTGAGTCCATCTTGATTTTGCATTTTCAAGCGATTCCTTCTGAATGTTCAGATTTTCCTGAGCCAAAAGCAGTCCATAAAACATTTTACGGATATTTACTTCTGTATTAGCTTTTGTCTGTTCCCAAGAAATCTCACCTGCTTCATACTGAACTTTAGCCATTCTGATAGATTCAACCATTGCAGCACTAAAGTTCCATGAAAATCCAAGATTTCCTGCAATAGACCAATGATCCTTTTCACTTGAATATCCGTTCTTAGACATCATCATTGGCATATAAACAGAATCTTTCAGTATTTTATTAGTTTCAACGTTATACAATGTATATCCCATCATCTTGTTTATCTTTCCAGACATTTCGCTTGCATAAGAATATTCATTAGCACGCGTAAATGTTCCGCTCAAACTGGCACCAGGCAAAAGCACATTCCACGCATTATTACTGGCTCTTTCCTTAATTTTCAAATCAATTGCAGAGCTTTTCAATGTCTTGCTGTTCTTTATTGCATATTCAACAGCTTCTTCCACTGTAAGACTTACAGGACTTTTTTTTGCCTTATCAGCTTCTTCCGCTGTCAATACAAATGAACAAAGCATTAATGCCGATGCAATCCAAAATCTAGTTCTCATTTTTCCCTCCATTCATTTTCAAAGAATTTTCATTCATCTTCATAAAAACTCTCTGGCAGATTTCCATTTCTTCCTTGCTGATTCCTTCCATTAGTTTTTCTATGTAACTACTAATTATTTCGTCACAATCCTTCAATATTGGCTCAGCCTTTTCTGTAAGCTTCAGATATTTCATTCTACGGTCTTCTTCTGATGTAATCTGTGTCAAATACTCAGAATTACAAAGTGATTCAACTGTAATTGAAATAATCCCTCTTTTTAATTCACTGAATTCTTCAACTTCTTTTGCGGTCTTAAGTTTTGAATTCATATGAAGCAAGAGCATTAAGCTTAATTCAGTTTTCTTAATTCCATACTTTTCAGCTATCGGAATAAGCTTTTCTCTCGTTGCAGTGCGTGTTCTGTACGAATGATCTAAAAGCTGCTCCAGCTGATGATGATCTTTTAAATCCATATTCTAAATTACTCCAATTTTGGACTATCTATTTTTAGAATATACAAAAATCATACATCATAGTCAATAAATTTATGAAAAATTCTGTTTATTTACATTATTTTCAAACAAACCGCAAATTTTTCTAAATTTTACTTAGGGCGTTACCCGTCTTCCGCGTAGCTTCAGACGGGTCGCTTTATCCAGGGTTCCGGCTTTCGCCTACATTGCTCCGCTTCGCTCCGCAACGCCTGCGGCGCCCTTCCTAGCGCTAACGCATCCGCTCTAACTAATTGAATTCTTCTATTTTATAAAATATAATAAAAGTAAAATCAAAAAATCATTCGAGGAAAACAAATGCCAAAGATTGAAGTAAACGAACAGCTGTTTTTCAAGCTTCTTGAAGAAAAATATGACTACGAAACTTTAGAAAAAAAACTTACATATGCAAAAGCCGAGCTTGATGAAAAGCCAGATACAACTCAGCCAGAAGCAGAACGTGTTATCAAAATCGAATTGAACGATACAAACCGCCCAGACTTGTGGTCAACAAATGGTGTTGCCCGTCAGCTTCGTCTTCACCGCGGTGTAAAAGGCACAGACTATTCTAAATTCCTTTCATCAAAAGGAAACATCAAAGATACAAAAGGCCGCGTAATCAACGTTGACCTAGCCCTTAAAGACATCCGTCCTTACATGGTTTCTTTCCTTATCTCAGGAAAGGCTATTGATGATCCAATGCTCAAAGATATCATTCAGACTCAGGAAAAACTCTGCTGGAACTTTGGCCGCAAACGCAAGTCAATTTCCATGGGTGTTTACCGCATTGCAGATGTAAAATTTCCAGCTGAATACAAAGCTGTTGATCCAGACAATACAAAATTTGTTCCACTTGGATACGAAACTCCAATGACTTGCCGTCAGATTCTTACAGAACATCCAAAAGGAAAGGATTTTGGCTGGATTATCGCAGACCTTAAAAAATTCCCATTGCTCACTGACGCAACTGGCGAAGTTCTTTCAATGGCTCCTGTAATCAACAGTGCTACACTTGGCAACGTTCAGGTTGGAGACACAGGTCTTATGGTAGAGCTTACTGGTGACAACATGGAAAACCTTATGCTTGCCGCAAACATTGTTGCCTGTGACTTTGCAGATGTTGGGTACGAAATCGAACCTATTATGGTAAAACATCCTTATGACACATGCTTTGGCCGCGATGTTGTTGCTCCATATTACTTCCAGCCAACTACAAAAGGAACTCTCAAACACATCAATAAACTTTTGGGAACAAACTTCGACGACGCAACAATTCAGGATGCTCTTGTTCGCATGGGCTCAACTGTAGAAGCTAAAAAAATCGCTGACGATGACATTGAATATACACTTTCTCCAGCTCCATACCGCAACGACTTCCTTCATGAAGTAGACATCATTGAAGATGTTATGATTGGAACAAAACTTGAAACTTACGAACCAGAAACTCCAAACGATTTTACAATCGGTCGTCTTTTGCCAATCACATATTATTCCCGCAAAGCAAAAACTTTGATGGTTGGTCTTGGCTATCAGGAAATGATTTTCAACTACGTTGGCTCAAAGAAAGATTTCATCGACAATATGTTGATTGATTCTAACCGCGTAATCGAAATTGCAAACCCAATGAGCGAAAACTACCAGTTCGTTCGTTCAGATATTCTGTCTTCTTTGCTCCGTGCAGAAGCTAAATCTGCAAACGCAATCTACCCACATAAGATTTTTGAAATCGGTAAAGTTGCATATCTTTGCGAAGAAGAAAATACAGGCACACGCACTCGTCAGTGCCTTGGCTTCATTACTGCAGGCGCAGGTTCAAACTTCAACGGTGCAGCTTCAGAAGTTTCTTCATTGCTTTACTTCCTTGACCACAAATACGAAGTAGCAGAATCTAATGATGCTCGTTTTATTCCTGGCCGTCAGGCTGCTGTAATGGTAAAAGGAAAGCAGGTTGGTGTATTCGGAGAAATTCATCCACAGGTTCTTGAAAACTGGAACATTACAGTTCCTGCAATCGGTGGAGAAATAGACCTTGAAGAACTTATGGCTCTTACTCCTGCTGAACACAAAAAAGCAGAAAACAACCAGAAAAATGCGGTGGTTGAGCCTGTCGAAACCGCAAAAGCTCAGCCAGCTCCTGCTAAAAAAGAAGAAGGTTCTAAATTTGCTGAAGATCAGGTTACTTATTTCAATGAACACGTTGAACTTAAAGTTGCTGTAATCAAAAAAGTAGAAACAAACCCACAGGGAGACAAACTCTATATTGAAACAATGGATGATGGTTCTGGTGTAGACCGCATCATTCAGTCAGGTCTCCGCCCATACCTTAAGGAAGAAGAACTTCTTGGTCAGCATGTAATCATCGCTGCTAACCTTGCTCCTCGTAAGATGAAAGGCGTAGAAAGCCGTGGTATGCTTCTTGCTGCAGATTATACAAAAGAAGATGGTTCAGAAGGCGTTGAACTTCTTACTGCTCCATGGGCAGCAGCTGGAACTCCAGTAATTCTTGAAGGTGCAGATCCCGCTTTCCAGAAACCAGCTAAAATTGACATCGATAAGTTCTGCAAGTGCTATTACGAAATAAAAAATCATACAGCACAGATTGCAGGCGTTAATCTTACTGCTGATGGAAAACCTCTTACAACAACAAAATCAGATAACTGCGAAATTTGCTAAAAGTAACAGTGTAATTTTATAAAAACGGTGGTTGAGCTAAACTACACGGTGGTTAAAAACTACGCGGTGGTTGAGCTTGTCGAAACCACATTTGTGGCGAGTTTTCGCAAGAAAACTCGGTGAGCAAGCGTAGCTTGCGACTTGAGCTTGTCGAAACCACATTTGTGGCGAGTTTTCGCAAGAAAACTCGGTAAGCAAGCGTAGCTTGCGACTTGAGCTTGTTAAAACCACCGTTTTTTTATTACTCTATGAAACAAAATTATCAAAAAGAACTGGATAAAATAATCGACTCAATAAAGGACTGTAGTTCTACCAAACCATCTTTGCTTTTGCACGCCTGCTGCGGTCCTTGCTCATCTTACGTAATTGAGTATCTGGCCCAATATTTTGATATTACAATTCTTTACTATAACCCAAACATTTATCCTCAGGAAGAATACACACGTCGTCTTGAAGAACTTAAAAATCTTCTGCCTGTTTTTCCACCAGCAAAAAATAACAACGTTATTTTAATAGAACAGGAATACAATCCAGAAGATTTTTACAGTGCAATTAAAATTAAAGAAGAGCCAGAGCTTGCCAACGAACAGGAAAAGGGCGAACGTTGCCGCCGCTGCTACAACTTCCGATTGAAACGGGCTTATGAATATGCAAAAAATAATGGTTTTGATTGGTTTACAACAACACTCAGCATTAGTCCTTTTAAGGATGCAGATAAAATCAATATTATTGGAAAAGAGCTTTCTGCTCAGAATTCAGAAATCATTGCGCCAATGGAACCTGCAGATATATCAAAAAATAACAACGTTATCTTAACAACGTTATCTAATCCAAAATGGCTCACCTCTGATTTTAAAAAGAAAGGTGGTTTTAAGCGCAGCCTGGAACTTTCTTCTGAATATAATCTATACCGCCAGCAATACTGTGGATGCGTTTACAGCAAGACAAATACAGAAAAATCCAGAGAAGAAAATTCACATTCAAATTAGCCCGAAATTCGAGTTTTTTGAAAATTAAACATAAAATTGATTTTGTAAAAAAATTGTATAATTATGAAAATACGGGAAGGAAGAAAGAGTCTGTCAAAAACATTCGCAAGTCGGGGTTGTCCAATAAGTTTGTATTGCGGTGGTTGAGCTTGTCGAAACCACCACATTTAGTGTAGCAGTCATTTCGACAGGCTCAATGATCGCTACACTCATTACTTTTGGGACAGCCCCAAATGCGATTATAAAAATCAATTTTATGCATTGCCAATTGAAATTCAAAATTCGAACAATTTAACTAATCAACTAATCAGTTTTATTCGCACTTCATAATTCTTCTTAAACAATGTATAATTTTTGCATGCAGCAGAATTCCAGAATTAAAAAAGCACAGCAGATTCGTGATGTAATCCGCTACTTAAAGCAATTCAACAACGCAACAATTGTAATTTATCTTGATGACGAAGTTATTGATTCTCCGTTATTTTCAAGTCACATGAGAGATATTGCCTTAATTCATCAGGCGGGACTTAGAGTTGTTATTGTTCCTGGCGCTCGCAAACGTATTGATCAAATTCTTTCAGATTCAAAAATTTCCTGGACATACCAGCATGGAATCCGTATCACAAATCAGGATGCAATTCCTCAGATTAAAATGGCCGCTTTTGACGTTTCAAATATAGTAATGACAAGTCTTGCTGCAAATCATATTACAGCTACAATCGGTAACTGGGTTCGCGCTCGTGCAAAAGGTGTTATTGACGGAATAGATTTTGGAACTGCCGGAGAAATTGACAAGCTTCAGATTGATGCCATCAACAATATCCTTGATAATGGCTTTATTCCTATTTTCCCTTGTATTGGATGGAGTAGTGTTGGAAAACCTTACAACATTTCTTCTGTAAATCTTGCAAAGCAGATTGCTGTTAATTTAAAAGCTGACAAATTATTTTTTGTTATGAAAAATGCAGAAATTAATAAAGAAAATTTTATCATTACAGATGATATTGGAATTTCTGAAGATGGCGATGTGCCTGCATTGAATCTGTCAGAGCTTTATAAATTTATTGCCAAAAACGAATCAAAGGAAAACGAAAAAATAATTTCACTTCTTCGCTATGCTGGAGAAGCCTGCCAGCAGGGTGTTTCCCGCGCTCATATTCTAAATGGTTCTATAGACGGTGCTCTTCCATGCGAAATTTTCAGCGGTCTTGGTTCTGGAACAATGATTTATTCCCAGAATTACGGTGGTATTCGCCCTATGTCACATCAAGATATTCCTGCTGTTCTTTCTGTAATGAACCCGTTCATACAGCAAAAAATTCTTTTGCCGCGGACAGATTCTCAGCTGGCAGAAAAGCTTAATGATTATGTTGTTTACGAAATAGACGGTGGTGTTCGCGCCTGTGCAGCTCTTCATATTTACGATGATTTTCAGGCGGAAATTGCTGGTGTAGCCGTAGACGAAGCTTTTTCAAACCTTGGCATCGGTCCAAAACTCATTCAATATCTTCTTGAAAAAGCAAAGACCCAGAAACTATCCAGCGTCTTTATTCTTACAACACAGACTTCAGATTGGTTTGAACAGCTTGGATTTGTAGCAGACTCAATAGAATCTCTTCCTTCCTCAAGAAGAGCAATCTGGACGCCAGAGCGCAATTCAAAGGTATTCCGATTAAAGTTGTAGTTTAAAAATCAAAAAAAAATAGAATTTTCCATTGACGTTATAAAATAACAATGTTATGTTAACACTGTTATTTTATAAAAAAAGGAGTTTAAGATAAAACCGCTAAAATAGCGCGGCTTTATCTTACCTAAAGTTTGCGTTGCAAACTTATTATTTAACTGCTGTTCCTCATTACATTACGGAACAGCGTAAAAAGTCAAATCGATTGTTGAAACAATCTTCTTGACTTTTTATGGGAGAATTCTATGCGTACAACCAATCCTAAACTTCAGCCAATGATTTTGCAAAAAACACTTGAGTTGCTTCAGGAAAAAGAACCATACGAAATTGGTATGCGGGATATTGCAGAAAAATGCGGAGTTACGGCTACAACCATCTATCGTTATTATAAAGATAAAGAAGATCTTTTCCGAAAAATTTCTTTGGATAATCTTGAACGTCTGAATTTTTTTCTTGAAAAACGTGTTTCAAAAATCGATAATCCCAAAGAAAAACTTATTGCAGCTCTCAAGGCTTTCCGCGACTGGTGTTTTGAAAATCCACGCACAGCCCAACTTTTTATGGGAAAAATTTCAGTAGATGACAATGCTTCTGAAGCTGAAATTGAATCTTTTTATACTAGCCAGCGTTTTGGACAAAAGCTGCTTGAAAACTGTTTAAAAAATAACAGTGTTACTTTAACAGATACAAAATGTCATACAGATCTGATTATTTTTAGTCTTTGGGGATGCATTGAATCAGTTTTATTAAAAAGATCCGACCCTGAATATTGGTCAAAAGGCATTGAATTTACCGACCAATTCATTGATGTTGTTAGCACACGATGGTTAGTTTAAAAAACACAAAAACAGAGGATAAGAGGATATATGAAAAAAATATTAATAACAATGTTATTTTTAGCTTCTGCTAAACTTTTTTCACAAAATATTACAGTTCAAATAAATCCTGGCGAACAATGGAATAAACGGGTTCCTCAATGCGCTATCTGGCTGGAAGACGAAAACAATAACTACATTGACACTATTTTCGTTACAAACAGAGCTTCTAAAAAAAACTGGCTTTTTGCTCCAAAAAACGGCCGGCCAGAATCTTTACCTGTATGGTATGATAAATCAAATGGTAATCATAATACTGGAGTATCAAAAACATATGATGCAGTAACATGTGCAACTCCAAAAAAAACTTTTTTTGCAGAATCAAAAGTTTCATTAATTCCAGAAAAAAAATATTTTATCAAAATCGAAGTAAATCAAAGCTTTGACTACAATGAAAAATGGACAAAAAATAATTCTGCTCCAAACGGACAGCCATCTCTTATTTACCAGTCAAGCTTTTTTGGAAACGAAAAACAGTTTGTAAATGATTTCATTCTTTCTGGAATTGGTTCTGTAGATGGTAAATCATCCGATTATTCACTAAATGATATTGATTATATAACATCTGCAAAATTTATAATCAAATCTATAAGTGCAGAAATATTTTAGTATCATTTACTAAAATAACACTTTTTTATGCTTATTTTATAAGGATTGAATAATGAAAAAGTTACTCCTAATTATTAGTTCTTTATTATTTATTTCTGCGTTATCTGCAGAAGATAACAAAAAGAAATCTCTAAATTTCTATTATTCTTTAGATGCCGCTTATTACATGAAATATTCAAGAGAAACTGGTGGTGATCATTTTACAACACTATCAGGACCTTTTTCTGGCGCAGAAGGTTTGTTAAAAATTGGTTTTGAAAAAACTATAAATACACCTCTTGGCGACCATTGGCTTGTAAATTCTGCTTTTTGCAAAATAAACTGCTTTTCAGAAATAACTCCTGTACATATAAAACCAGGAGTTGATTTTACCTTTCAACCATTACCTTTCATTTCATTCTCTACAGGTGCTTCTACAGGCTTAGGTTGGATTGCTATGGGACTAAACGGTATGTCTGTTTATAATACAGATAAAAAAGAATATTCCTATGCAAACTCTTTCGAACACGTATATTACAAATTTTATGCAACTGGCACTTTCATGTTTGATACAGGAGCCATAATACAACACGACTGGTCTCATGTTGTAATGCTGGCAAATTATACAGTTTTTTATGAAGGCCTTTCTGGAATGGGTGAGGGTGACTTGTGGGAATGGCTCTTAATAAAGCATAAAGCAAATGGTTTTCAGTATGAAACAAAAATTATTCTTGGTTATCAAATGCCACTTAAATTAAAGCTTACTGGAATAATAACAGAACTTTCTGGCCATTTTAATGGTTCTGATTACGGTGATTTTGATGAAAACTTTGATGGCTCCTTTATGACCGTAAAATTCAGTCCATTCGTTCAGATTGAATTTTCAAAGAAAACAATGCTTTCTGCTTTAATAGATATTTCAAGCACCCGCAGTTTTGAGCAAGAATACGATGAACAAGATGAAGTTCCTTTCTTAACCACTTCTGGCCGTGAATGGTTTTGTAACCGCATAGCATTTTCAATTAAACACTATTTTTGATAAAAAAAGGGACTGTCCAATAAGTTTACATTACGGTGGTTGAGTTTATCGAAACCACCACATTTAGTGTAGCGCTCATTACTTTTGGAACAACCCCTTTTCCAATTAAAAATAAATTAATTAGAATCTGTTCAATGTAACATCAAAACAAATATAAGAAGCTGGTGGAATTACTCCTGGGTAACCCTGTTCACCATAAGCTAAATCAGGTGGCAAAACCATAGTTCTTGTTTCGCCTTTCTGCATATCCTGAACCATTTCATCAAATCCAGGAATCATCTGACCAGCACCAGTGCTAAAATCAAGGTCTCCCCGTCCTTCAGAAGAATCAAACACAGTTCCATCTACAAGATATCCCTTGTATGCAACATAAACATGTTTGCCTTTTCCACATTTTGCACCAGAACCAGCTTTTGTTGTTTTATAATAAATTCCGTTTGCTGTTTTTTCAAAACCAGGGAATTTTTTTTCAACTTCTGCAATTTTAGCAGCATATTTAGCTTCTTTTGCTTTAGCAGCTTTTGCAGCAGCTTCTTTGTTCAATGCATCCCAATCTTCCTGTGTAGCTTTAAATGCTTCTGCATCTGCACCCTGACGAATAATTTTTACAGATTTTATTTCATCACCCTGAGCAACAATATTTACAACATTCTGATCATCAGAAGTCATAACCTGACCAAAAATTGTATGCTTTCCGTTTAACCATGGTGTTTCTACATGAGTAATGAAAAACTGTGAACCATTTGTATTTGGACCAGCATTTGCCATTGCAAGATAACCTGGTTTGTCAAATTTGTAAGGAACTTCCTCATCAGAAAATTTATATCCAGGACCACCAGTACCGTTACCACGTGGATCACCACCTTGAATCATAAAATCATTAATTACACGATGAAATTTCAATCCATCATAAAAAGGTTTTCCATTAGCAGCTTTCAAATTTCCTTCTGCCAATCCAACAAAGTTTGCAACAGTAAGTGGAGCATCTTTGTAAAATAATTCAAGAACAATCTGTCCTTTAGAAGTTTCCATTACTGCAAATAATCCGTCTTTTCCCTTAATTGAATCCATACCTTTTCCCTTATCTTTTGAGCTGCATGAGCCGCCCACTAAAATAGCAGCACCAAATAATGCTGTAAAAATTACTTTTTTAATATTCATGTTTCCTCCCAAATTTAATATCTTATTTAAATTGTTTCATAAACCATTTGTAAACAGCATCCATACGAACAGTCATTGAATCTTCTATCTGGCCTCTAATACCTGGTAAATTTTTTGCTTTAACATCTGTTGAAAGATATAAAAGCAAATCTTCTCCAATATCAATGCACATTACATTCATTTTAAGGCTTTTTTCCTTTACAGCCTTTATACCAAGTATTCCCATTGGAATTTGATTTATAAATTTTAGCAGAATAACATTGTTATCTTTGTAATAATTTATTTCGTATTTAGTATGACCAAATGTATGATCATGCTGATAAGCATAAACTTTAAGACCATCAACTTCGCCTTCTAAAGGATCAGAAATTGGAGTATCGGAATCAGGAGATTCTATTGCATAACATTTTTTATAAAGAATATCTTCCTTACCACCATTATGAATATAAGTCATACCTTCCATTTTGCTTAATGATCTAAAAAGTTTTTCAATTGATTCTGAATTTACTTTTGAAATATCATCTGCAAGATCTTTCTTTGGAATTACATATAAAAATTCAGCAAGAAATGGAACTCCACCTTTTGTACAAATAAGATCTGATTTTATTTCATCAGTATACTTGCAGAAAGGAACCATTTCCATAACTGTATCTTTTTTTTCATGGATTAAAGAAATATTTCCCTTTGACTTTATTTCTGCCAGATATTTTGAATCAACATAATCTTCTAAGGACTGAGCAAATAATATTTGTGCTGCAAAAAAAGAACACAAAATTACAAGTATTTTTTTCACTTCATACTCCGTTTAAAATAAATAGTGCGCTGTCTTTTAAAAGTTACAGACAGCGCATTAAAATTATCTTTCAAAACCTTTATAAATTACACGAACCTGTTTGTAAAGTCCTTCACCTTCTGATTTTGTATCAATATCAGGAATATCATTTAAAGTTGTATGAATCAAACGTCTTTCAAAAGGATTCATTGGTTCAAGCAAAATTGACTTATGCGACTGATGAACTTTGTCAGCTGTAGTATAAGCAAGACGAACCAAAGATTCTTCACGACGAATACGATAATTTTCTGTATCAAGAATTACGCGAATTTCTTCGTGTCCAAGGCGACCTGCATAAATATTTGCAAGCAACTGAAGAGCATCAAGATTCTTTCCTTTGCGCCCAATAAGAATTGAAGAATTCTGTGAATCAAGTTTTATTCCAAGCTTCTTTTCCTCGCGGAATATAACTTCAACTTTTGCATCGTATCCCATTTTTTCAACAACATTCTGAATAAAATCAACAAGCTTTTCTTCAAATTCGCCCTGTGGAACTGGATTTGCAACTACCTTAGCAGCAGCCGCAAAAGATGCTCCCATTCCAACTTCTTCGTCATCACCAACTGTATGAACAGCAATTTTTACATACCCATTCTTAAAAAGTGATTTTTTCTGAGTTTCAAGAATTTCTACATCAAACTGGTCTCTCTGCAAACCAAGTTCATTTACAGCATTTTCTATTGCTTCTTTTTCTGTTTTTCCTTCAAATTCGTAAGTCATCTATATTTCTCCTAAGAATCTTTATTTATTTTTTTTAGCAGCCAATTCAGCTTTCTTCTGTTTCATTGTTTTATTAATGATTATCTGCTGACCCATCTGGAAAATGTTACTAACTGTCCAATATAACAAAAGTCCAGAAGGAGCATTATAGAACATTACAAAGAACATGACAGGCATAACATACATCATCATCTGCATCTGTGCCTGTGAAGTTCCTGGAGCAGCTGTACCGCCGTTTCCAGTAATTTTTCCGAACAACAGCTGAGAAGCAAGATAAATAAAAGGCAAAATTCTAACCTGATTTCCAAAGAAAGGAATATCAAATTTCAATGTGTAGATACTGTCTCCAGAAGAAAGATCTTCAATCCAGTGTGGAATGAAACTAGAACCACGGAATTCAAAATAGTTATTGAACAGATTGTACATTGCAAAAAGAATAAGGAACTGCACAAGCATTGGAAGACAACCACTCATAGGATTGTAACCATTGTCCTTATAGATTTTTGCCATTTCCTGCTGAAGTTTCTGCTGATTGTCCTTATATTTTGCCTGAATAGCCTGGATTTTAGGCTGAATTTCCTGCATTTTTAAAGTTCCCAGCGACTGCTTTTTTGTAAATGGGAACATCAAAAGCTTAATAAGAATTGTCATAATGATAATTGAAACACCCCAGTTATGAACAAACTTATTGATTACTTCCATGAACCATTTCAAAATAGTTTCAAGCCAGCCAAGCCAGCCATTTGAATTCAGACATTCATTTAATTTAAGACCACTTAATTTCCAAGAATTGTTTTCTGCAACATTAAAAATCTTAAGTGCTTTTTCTTCGCGTGGTCCGTAATACATGTAATATGAATCTTCAACATCTTCAGAGAATGGTTTTCTTACACAAATTGCCTGCGCATTGGAATAATTATTTTCTTCATTGATTAATGTTGAATAATAAGAATTATCCATTTTTTCTGGATTTAATGGCACTACAAGGTTTACAAAATATTTTCCACCAATTCCGTTCCATAAATAATCTTTGTTATAAGATTTGAACTGCTTTGCACTAATAACCTGACGTTTTGCTTTTTCACCATTAAATGAAATGAACTGACGGTTTTCATAGCGATTAAGTTTTGGATCAAAATGAGGTCCTATCTGTGGTGAAGTTCTTAATGTATAGACAAGATTTTCTATATCATCGCCATGAATTAAAATATCAAGCTTAAAAACGTAGCTTTCAGGATCAAAAGTATATCTTTTTCCAAGTATAATTTTACTTACTGAACCATCTTCTTTTTTGATTGAAATTGATTTTGTAAAAAAATATACGTTTTCGTCTTTGTGGGTAACATTGAAAATTTCGTTATTGATAGGACTGTTTACATCTCCAAAAGCAACTGCACATGCACGGTTTGTTTTAGAGACATTATCAACCATCTGAATGCCGTCTTTTGTATCAACATCAATATGGTTTAAAAGTTTATAACTAATCATATCTCCACCGCGATTAGTTAAAACAATCTGAGCATTTTTTGTAGTTATTTCAAAAAACTGCTCTTCAACATTTTTATCAGATTCGTCTTCTACAATAAGACTTAAATCTTTTTTTTCTTCTTCAACTTTTACAGCTGAAGTTTCTTCTGTAACGTTTTCTGATTCTGCAACATTATTTGCTGTATTTGGAAACAACATAGGCTGCAAAATAAGCGATGCTAAAACAACAATTGTAGAAAGAACAATTGCGATTATAGTGTTCTTATTCATCATTTCTCCCAATGGCTATAATCTACGGAACCGGATCGTAGCCTCCCTTTGAGTATGGATTACAACGTAATATTCGCTTTATTGCCAGAAAGGTGCCTTTACCAGGACCATATTTTTGGATTGCTTCCAGAGCATATTGAGAGCACGTCGGTGTGAATCTGCAACAAGCAGGGTGCAAGGGCGAAATAAATCTTTGATAAAAACGGATAATCAAACAGAAAAACTTTGAAACAATATATTTCAAATTCTTCATTCTTTAATCAATCCTGCCTTTTTAAACAATGTACGAAATTGAACACATCGCGTGCTGAACGAATCATTTCCAGGATATACGAGTAATAAAATATCATATCCGGTGTTCAGATGTGTTTTTAGTAAGCGATAGACTTCTCGGCTGTAACGTTTCGACAAGTTCCTCTGCACCGCGTTACCGTATCCACGAGGCAAAGGAAAACCGACTCTGTTCATTTCTGTACCATTTTCTAAATAGAAAATTTTGGCTCCAGAAATACTTGCCTTTTTTCCGTTCTTAAACAGTTTCTTAAATGATACAGGATTTTTTATTCGTTCTTCCCGCTTAAAAAATCCTGTTTTAATCAAGTCTGTTTCCATCCCTAATTAATATCAGTAAGGCTTCTTTTCGTCAGAAATTGAAAGCTTAGCGCGGCCCTTTGCACGGCGGCGTGCAAGAACTTTACGACCACCTTTAGTAGCCATACGTGCTCTGAAACCAAATTTTCTATTGCGTTTTACTTTGCTTGGTTGATATGTACGTAACATAGCCAATGCTCCTTATAAATAAAATCCGTATATTTTATGCGAATTATAAAATATCAAATGATAGTAAAAAAATATATCACTTATTTTGATTTTTGGTCAACATTGTTTTCATCATACCTTTAAACATATTTGAAATATCTTCAGGTAATTCTGTAGAATGTGACTCATTTTTATTATTATCGTCTACTTTTTCATACTTCTTAAGAATTGTTTGCTTTCTATTTATTTTTTCCAATTCTTTTTTGTTTGCTTCTTCCAGCTGCTTATCATAACTAAAATCACTTAAAGTTGCATCACTGCCTTTTACTCTGAATAAAAGTGTTGTAACATTCATCTCAGGCATATACATTTTTAATCCTTTCAGAATGAATCTTTTATTCATCTGCATCATCTGAGTCCAGCCCGGATGATCTGTTTCTATAAGCATTATGCCATTTTTTACTTCAATAACCTTTGAATGTTCATAAAGATTTTGTCCAAGAGAAATTTCATTGTCATTATAGCTTTTTATGCTTGTAATTATTTTTTTCCAACTTTTATAAAAATTGTTACTTTTTTCTAAGGTTGATTTTTCAATTTCTTGAAAAACAGACATTATCATTTCAGAACAATCAGATACATCAACTTTCTTCATTCCATTCCCCGTTTTTTATTCTGAATATTTTTGTTGTAGATTTTTTGTAGCTTTCATAAGGTTCACCAGGTAAAAAAGTACAGAAAAGCTGATCATATTCAGGAAGCATAGCTGTAAGTCTTTTTCTTTTTTCAGGATCAAGTTCCAGCATAACATCATCCATAAGCAAAACAGGTTTTGAACCTGTAATTCTTGTATAATAAACCGCCTGAGAAACTCTTAGAAGCAAAGATATCAATCTGCACTGACCTGTAGACGCTGTTGGAATAAATTGTTCACCATTTCTTACAAAAATAATTCTATCTCTGTGAGGACCCGATAGGGTAGTGCACATTATTTTTTCCTGTTCTCTTTTTTCTTTCAAAAGATTCAGCAGTTCTTCTGACGAAGGCATCCTTTTTGAAACTTCATCTTTTATTTCTTTCCAGGATGGCAAATACATTATTGAAACACCTTCAATTCCTGAAATCTGTTCATATAGTTTTCCAAAAATTTCATTAAATTGAAAGATTGCCATTTTTCTTTTCTTCTGAATTTCAAGACCTTTCTGAACAAGCTGCTGATCATAAATATCAAGCATATCGTATTTTGCTTCTTTCAACAGAAGATTACGCGTTTTTAAAATTTTTCGATAATTTCTTAAATCATCAATGTATAAATCATCATACATTGTAAGAGACTGATCTATAAAAAATCTTCTGAATTCCGGCTCTCCTGTTGCAAAACGCATATCATCATGACAAAAAACTACGCAGGGAATTGTATTAATCAATTCCTTTCTGTCACGAATTCTTTTTCCGTTTTTTTCAATTATTTTTTTATTTTTATCAAAAATTATATTAATCTGCTGTGTACTTTGTTTATCATTTGTATATAAAGAGCGAAGCGAAAAATTTTCTTCTTTTTCTTTTATAATCTGACTGTCTGTATGAGTTCTAAAAGATGAACCATAAGCAGAATAATACAACGATTCCAAAAGATTACTTTTTCCCTGTCCGTTTTCACCTATGAAAAAAACTTCTTTTGAGGATAAATCAATTTTGTCATTCCTTAAATTTCTAAAATTATATAGTGATAAAGAAAGAAAAGGCATATTTCTCCGTTAAATAAACAAGGGTCGTCTAACAAACAATTTCAACATGACAATTATTTTTAGACAACCCCTTTAATAAAAAAACAAGAAAATTAATTTCCGTTATTCATTGGCATAACAATGTGGAAATAATCTTCAGCAGGTTCTGGTCTGATTGTTACAGCTCTCATAGCTTCTGTAAATTCAAAAACTACGTCTTCTGATTTTATATTTTTTAATGGTTCAGAAACATAATTACTATTCAATGCAATTATAATTTCATCACCATCATAACGACATGGAATTTCTTCATCTGCTGTACCAATTTCTGATTCTGGAGAAGTTAATGTAAGAACTCCAGAAGAAATTTTGAATAGTATTTTATTAACTTTTTTATCAACCATGATTTCAGTTCTTTTTAAAGCAGATTCTAAATCTGCTTTATTTAACTGGAAAGAATTTGTCTGATTTTCTGGAATTACTTTCTGATAGTTAGGGAACTGACCATCAAGAAGTTTAGAAGAAAATTCATAATTTCCAAATCTTACAAAAATTAATTTATCAACAATTGAAAGGGAAATATTTCCCTCATCAGAAGCATTTTTAAGAATACATTTAAGAATTTTTGTAGGAACAATTGCAGATTCAAAATTAATTCCAGCATCAACTGTCTTTTCAGCATAAGAAAGTCTTCTTGCATCAGTTGAAACCATAACAATTTTATCTTCTTTTTTAGTAAAATAAACACCTGTCATGAAATATCTGTTTGAATCATTAGAAACAGAAAAAATTGTCTGCTGAATCATTTCTTTAAGGTCTTTTGCTGAAATTTCAAAAAAAGGAATGTCATTTGCAGCAGGAATATCTGCAAATTTTTCACTTGCAATACTTTTAAGCTGGAATTTAATTTTTTTAGCAACAGGTCTAATTGTTACTTTTATGTCTTCCTGATTAAATTCAATTTCACCAGCAGGAGATGAAGTAAGAATACTCATAAATTTATCACAGAAAATTGTTGTACTACCTTCTTCTGTAATTTCAACTGGAATTTGAGTTATAAAATTTACAGAAGTATCTGTTGCTTTGATAGTTAGAGTATTGTTATTTGCAATTAAAAGAATATTGGAAAGAATTGAGATAGGACTTTTGTTTGTAATAATTTCTTGTGCAATTGCAATCTCTTTTATCATTGCATCACGGTCAAATGAAAATTTCATATTTTTAATTCTCCTGTAAGAATTTATACACTTTTTATCTTACTTAAATTTATTAAATTTAGAATTTAGTAAATTTAATAATAAGATAGTGTTTAAAGTGGATAAGTCATTTAATTCATTATATTAAAAAGATTTGTTAAGTTGTTAACTTCTAAATTCTTTTTAACACGTTATAAACAAATTCACAATTTGTTAAAATATCGTCATTTATTAACAAATTATCCACATTATTTTAACACATTATATACAATTTTTAATTAATTTTTAAATTTTTTAATTTCATCTATCATTACTTTTATTTTTGATTTGAAAGAAGAATCAGTTTGAATTCTTTCATTTATTTTTTCGTATGCGTGCATGATTGAAGAATGATCTCTTCCTCCAAGTTCATTTCCTATTTCTGTAAATGAATATTCTGTTATTTCTCTTGCTATATATGTTGCAATGAAACGTGGAAAAGAATATTTTTTGTCTCTTTTTTTGCCCTTTAAATCAGAAACTGATATCTGATAATTATCGGCAACTACTTTCAGAATATTTTCGATTGAAATATTACCAATTGCAGGAGATGAATAAAGATCAGAGAGAAGACTTTGTGCTATTTCCAGAGTCATATTGTTGTCAATAAATTCTGCATAACCTAAAACTTTATCCAATGCTGCACCAAGATCTCTTACGTTAGTTTCAACTGTCTGGGCAATAAAATCTACTATTTCCATTGGAAGGGATTTATTTTTTGTTTCCAGCTTTTTAAGAAGAATTGCACGTCTGTTTTCATAATTAGGCGGAAGAAGGTCAATACACATTCCGCTGCCTAAACGACTTACGAGACGTTCAGCCATATTTTGAATTTCTCTTAAAGGACGGTCACAAGTAAACACCATTTGAGCATTTTTTTTGTGAAGAGCTTCAAACGTGTAGAAAAGTTCTTCCTGAATACCGGTTTTATTCTGTAAAAAATGAATATCATCTAATAAAAGAACATCAAGATTTCTATATTTATTTTTGAATTTATCTGAGTTTTTATTTAATAAAGACTGAGTAAAATCATTTAAGAAAGATTCTGCCTGAATGTAACATATTTTAAGTTTTTCCTCACCATTTTCTAAAATTCTATTTCCAATTGCCTGCATAAGGTGAGTTTTTCCTAAACCAACTCCTCCATAAAGCAAAAGAGGATTCTGTTTTTTTCCTGGATTATCAGCAATAGCCATTGCTACGTTATAAGCAAATTTTCCAGTGGAACCTTCTCCAGGAATAAAAGTTTCAAAATTGAATTCTGGATCCAATGTAGTATTTTCTGGTCTTTTTCTTTTTATTTGAGAAATTGTTTTTTCAGATTCATTTTTTTCTTTACTTACTGAGTTTTCCTTAATGATTTCTTTTTTTTGTAAAGGTTCAGATTTCTCTTCTGCAATTGGAGTATCATTAATTACTGGAGAAATATCTAAATCTGAAAGTCCCATCAAGTTTTTTATAGTATTTTTTACAGTATTAATAATTCCTTTGCTTATCATTTGTTTCCACATGAATTCAGAAGGAACAGAAACTTTAATGGTTTGAATATTATCTTCAAGGTAAGTCATTTTGAACCATAATTTGAATTCAATTTCTTTGCCTTTTTCTTTGTATTCTTTTTCAATCTGGTCCAATGCAAGGTTCCAGACTTCTTTCAAATTGTTTTCACTCATAGCGTTGAATTATAAACCGCCTTTACTTTTTTAATCAATCTGAGTATATTTTAGATAAATTATTTCTATAATATTTCTTATTATCCAGTAAATAAAATCAAAATATAAATCAAGGAAATTTAAATGTCTGCTGAATATGGTGCAAGTAATATTCAAGTCTTAAAAGGACTTGAAGCCGTTCGTAAACGCCCTGGTATGTATATTGGTTCCACAGGACCAAAAGGGCTTCATCATCTTGTTTATGAAACAGTTGATAACTGTATTGATGAAGCAATGGCTGGATTTTGTGATAACATTGTTGTTGCTCTTGAAAAAGATGATATTGTCCGCGTAGAAGATAATGGACGTGGTATTCCTGTTGATATTCATCCAACAGAAAAAATCAGTGCTCTTGAACTTGTACTTACAAGACTTCATGCTGGTGGAAAATTTGATAAAAACTCTTACAAGGTTTCTGGTGGTTTGCACGGTGTAGGTGTATCCTGTGTTAATGCACTTTCAGATTGGCTTGAAGCAACTGTAAAACGTGATGGACATATTTATCGCCAGAAATATGAACGTGGTATTCCAAAAACAAAAGTAGAAGTAATTGGTGATTCTGATGAACACGGAACTACAATTCGCTGGAAAGCAGATAAAACAATTTTTACGGAAACTACTCAGTATGATTACAATGTTCTTATTCAAAGATTAAAAGAACTTGCATTTTTGAACAGTGGAATTGTAATTACTTTCCGTGATGAACGTCTTGAAAATCCAAAGGAAGAAATTCTTAAATATGAAGGTGGTATTGTTCACTATGTTCGTGAAATTAATCAGGGCAAAAAAAGTAAGTTTTATTATCCTGAAGAACCAATTTATATTTCCGGGTCAAAAGATGATGTAATTACTGAACTTTCTTTTCAGTATAATGACAGCTATTCAGATGATATTCATACTTACGTTAATGATATTAATACTCGTGATGGTGGTACACATCTTGATGGTTTTAGATCTGCACTCTTGTGGGTTTTAGCTAAAGCTCTTGATGGTAATGAAAAATTAAAGAAAAAACTTCCTAAAAAAGATGGAAAACTTGAACCTAACGAAGATCCTTACGAAAAAATTAGTGGTGATGATGTTAGAGCTGGACTTGTTGCAGTTCTTTCTATGAAAGTTCCTAATCCTGAATTTGTAGGACAGACAAAAGATAAGCTTGGAAATACAGAAGTTCGCTCTATTGTTGATTCTCTTGTAAAAGAAAAACTTACAATTTTCTTTGAACAGAATCCTCAGGTTCTTGAAAAAATTCTCGAAAGAGCAATTGGAGAATGTTATGCAAGAGTTCAGGCCCGTAAAGCAAAAGAAAATGCACGCAAAAAGACAATAGGTGCGGGTTTTACAAAACCAGAAAAACTTGCTGACTGTGCTATAAAAGATAATCCTGAAATTTGTGAAGTTTATATTGTCGAAGGTGATTCAGCCGGTGGTTCTGCAAAAGCTGGACGTGATTCAAAAACACAGGCAATTCTTCCTCTCTGGGGTAAGATGCTTAACGTTGAAAAAGTAAGTGCTGATAAAGTTTTTGGAAATGATAAGCTTTTACCTGTTATTCAAACACTTGGAACTGGAATTGGAAAAGACTTTAATATTGAAAAGCTTAGATACAACAAAATTATTATTATGGCTGATGCCGATGTTGATGGTTCCCATATTCGTACTTTGCTTTTGACATTCTTCTTCAGATATATGCGCGAACTTATTGAAAAGGAACATATTTATCTTGCTATGCCACCTCTTTTTAAAGTTCAGCTTGGAAAGAAAGAACCTGTTTATTGTTATTCAGATGCAGAAAGAGATGAAGCTTTGGATGCACTTGGAGAACAGAGAGATAAAGCTGATGTTCAACGTTATAAAGGTCTTGGTGAAATGGATGGAAAGCAGCTCAAAGAAACTACTATGGATCCAGCTCACAGAAAGATGCGTGTTGTAACTATACCTGATGCAGAAGCAGCAGATAAAATTTTCTCTGTATGTATGGGTGAAGAAGTTGAACCTAGACGAGAGTTTATTGAATCTAATTCAAGTTACGCAAATCTTGATATATAAATGGTTTCGGTGGTTGAGCCTGTCGAAACCACAATTTATAAATTGCAGTCATTTCGACAAGCTCAATGACAGCATTATCCTAGGAAATTAATATGTTAGAAGAATTTAAAACACCGGAAGGTGGAACAGTAATAAAAATTCCAATTGAAGATGAAGTTAAGCAGGCATACATTGACTATTCTATGTCTGTAATTGTTCAGCGTGCATTGCCTGATGTTCGTGACGGTCTTAAGCCTGTTCACAGACGTATTATGTACGCCATGGATAAGCTTAATCTTTCAAGCGGTGGAAAAACTCGTAAATGTGCACAGATTGTCGGCGAAGTACTTGGTCATTATCATCCTCATGGGGATGCTTCCGTTTATGATGCGTTAGTTCGTCTTGGTCAGGATTTTGCACAGAGATATATCACTGTTTTAAAGCAGGGTAACTTTGGTTCTATTGGTGGTGACCCTGCAGCTGCTTACCGATATACAGAAGCAAAAATGTCTAAGATTACAGAAGAAATGAATTCTGATTTATCTAAAGACACTGTTGATATGATTCCTAACTTTGATGATACAACAAAGGAACCTTCAGTTCTTCCAGCTAAATTTCCATTTCTTCTTTGTAACGGTACAACAGGTATCGCGGTTGGTATGGCAACAAATATGCCAACTCATAACCTGCGAGAAGTTGCTGCTGCAATTTCCGCTTACATTGATAATAAAGACATTACGATTGATGAATTGATGCATTATATCAAAGGACCTGATTTCCCTACTGGTGGTGTAATTTATGGTCGTGATGGCATTAAAAAAGCATATAAAACTGGTCGTGGAAGAATTACAATTCGTTCAAAATTTATTATTGAAACAGATAAAAAAGGACGCGAAAAAATTGTTTTTACCGAAGTTCCTTATGGAGTAAATACAACTAATATCATTAAAAAAATCAATGACTTAAAAGAAGAAAAGGTTATTGATGGTATTGCAGATGCAAATGATGAAACTTCTGATGATGTTGGATTAAGACTTGTTGTAGAACTTAAGCGTGGTGCAATAACTAAGCTTGTTCTTAATCAGCTTTTTGCTAAGACTGATTTACAGTCTAATTTTGGCGTTATTAATCTTGCACTTGTTCCAAAAGAAAAAGAAGGGGAACCAAGATATGATGAACCTGGAATGCTTACTCTTCCACAAGTTTATCTAAAACCTGAAATTTTAAATTTAAAGCAGCTCATTGAGCAGTTTGTAAAACATCGTGATGAAGTAGTTACTCGTCGTACAATTTATGATTTGAAAGTTGCTAAACACAGAATGCATATTCTTGAAGCTTTAATTACTGCAATCAATAATATTGATGAAGTAATTAAAATCATTCGTGGAAGTCGTGATACAGAAGATGCAAAAAATCAGTTGATGGCTCGTTTTAGTTTTGATGATGAACAGGCTCAGGCTATCGTTGATATGCAGCTTAAGAGATTGACTCATCTTCAGATTGAAGACCTTCAGAATCAGATTAAGGAACTTCAGGCTCTTATTGATTATCTTGAAGATCTTCTCGCAAATCATGAAAAGATTCTTGGAATCATTAAAGATGAAACAAATGAACTTGCAGAAAAATATGGCGATGATCGAAAAACAGATATCGTTGCAGATGAAGTAGAAGAAATCAACGTTGAAGATATGATTAAAGAAGAAGACATGGTTGTCATGATTTCCAAACTTGGTTATATGAAACGTGTTTCTGTTTCTGCTTATAAAAAACAGGGTAGGGGAGGTACTGGAAGCAATAGTACCAATCTCCTGGAAGACGATTATGTAAATCATCTTTTCATTGGTTCTACTCATGATTACATTTTATTTGTAAGTAACATTGGTAAAGCTTATTGGATTAAAGTTCATGAAATTCCTGAAGCTACAAAGAACAGTCGCGGTACTCATATAAAGAGCATGATTCAGATTGGTGCTGATGAAGAAATTACTACGGTAGTAACACTTAAGGAATTCAGTGAGAATCAGTATCTGTTCATGACTACTGCAAGTGGTGTTGTAAAACGTGTACAGACAAATGAATTTATAAATGCAAAAACAAGAGGTATCATCGGTCTTAAGCTGCATGATGGTGATAAGCTTATTAGCGCTGTTCAGACAGATGGAAGTTCAGAAATTATTCTTGTTACTCGTCGTGGTAAAGCTTTACGATTTGCGGAAGATTCTGTTCGTCCAATGGGTCGTGCTTCTGCAGGTATAAAGGGTATGAAACTTTCTGAGGGTGATGAAGTTACAGGAGCTGTAATTGTAACTGACGATTCAACAATTCTTTTGCTTACAGAAAAAGGTTATGGAAAACGAGTTCGTTTTGAAGATTTTAATCCACACGGTCGAGGTACTAGTGGTCAAAGAATTTTCGGTAATACTGAATCTCGTGGAGAAATTATTGGTTTAATTTCTGTTCAGGATTCTGATGAAATTGTTTGTATGACAAGTCAGGGAAAAACTCTTAGAGTTCTTGCAAAAACAATCAATCAGCAGGGAACTGGTTCAACTGGTGTAACTGTTGTAAAGATATCTGAACCAGATTTCCTTGTTGGTTTGGATAAGGTTCCTGATAACAAGAATTAAAACTTATAATTTATTGTATTATAAAGAATTAGATTGTTTATTAATAATATAATGACAAAATTATTTAAATACGGTATAATTTTTATGGGTTAGTTGCTAAAACAACTAGGGAATAGAAAAATACATCAGGCAGGTCAGTCAATTTTTTGGCTGACCTTTTTTATTTTAAATAAATAATAAGGAATACACAGTTTCACGTGAAACATCAATTAATAAATTAAGAATTAATAAAAGTTATCCACAATTTGTTAACAAATTGTGGATAACTTTTATTAATTCTTAATTTATTAATTGATGTTTCACGTGAAACTGTGTATTCCT
>JAFOCI010000086.1 GCA_017381365.1 Treponema sp. | reverse complement strand
TTATATAAATGAAAAATTTACTATACTCAAAAAAAATTAGTTTTCCAGTTAATGAATGAATTCTTAAATAAAATATTCAAAATTTTTTTTTTGATTGATAATATTATTTTAAAATTATATTTTATTGAATATGAAAATAATTATTAAATTTATTATTAAATAATTATTGTGCTGTATTAAGAAAGGGGTTGTCCAATAAGTTTGCATCACGGTGGTTGAGTTTATCGAAACCACCACATTTAGCGTAGCAGTCATTTCGACAGGCTCAATGACCACTGCAATTTATACTTTTGGGACATCCCCTTTACGTGGTGAAATATTTTTTATTATTAATAAAATGTTTCATGTGAAACAAAATTAATAAAGAGCAATAATTGATTTATGTTTCACATGAAACATTATTAGTATCAATAACTATCGTTATTTAATAAAATTCATAATATTAAGTAGATTTAAACAAATTAATGATAGTTATAAAATCTAATAACTATCGTTTTTAAGTTTTTATAAGGCTAACTTATCTATATATATTTATTCGTGCAGAGGGTTGAATACCCCTACCTTTAGGTCGTATAAGGGGGATAAAATCTGACTGCAATACCTTATGAGAACGAACAATACCCCGATGCTTGCGACGGGGTTCGTTCATTTTTGTCATCCAAAAAAATAAAGTTAAAAAAAACAGTTATAATAAAAACATGATAAAATAAATAAAAAGGAAATAAAAAGTGTCAATAAATTTAATGGAATCAAGAAAATTATATTAGTGAAGGATTTTCTAATAATTTCCATTCAAAGGATTTGGAGTAATTTTTTTTCAATATGCCGTCGACTATCCAGAAGAATTTAAAGAGATATTTCTTAGTAGAGAAATAACGATTGAGGAATTTATATATATAGAAGGTCTTTATAAAGACATAATCAGCATAATTATTGTTATGTGGACGCCCGCACTGGGGTGCTGGTTTTAAGTAAAAATTTTCAGTATGAATTTTAGAAACTGAAAAGTGTGCTTGTATCTATAAATTTTTCTAAAAATATGCTATATTTGTGGTATAAAATCTTCTTTGAGTGGGAAAAATGGCACGAACTGCAAATTATTCAGTCTTAAAAAAGTATTTACCGAAAGAGCAATTTGATGAAAACTATGCCTTAATCAGCCATTACATTCAGTTGCAAGGTACAGATAAAGCAAAAAAAAATGAAAAAAAAATCCTTGCAAAAAATGTTGATTTAAGTTTGATTCCGCGAAAAACTGATTTTAACAAATCTGTAGAAATTCCATATACAAATAAGGACGAAAAATTTACTTTCATCGACCTTTTCGCAGGAATAGGTGGTATTCGGCTCGGCTTTGAGAGGGCTTTTGGTGAAAATTCAAAGACAGTTTTCGTTTCCGAGTGGGATAAATTCGCGCAGCAGACTTATAAGGCAAATTTTGAAGATGATTTTGAAATTGCAGGTGATATAACCAAGATTGATGAAAAATCAATACCACCTTTTGACATTTGTTTGGCAGGTTTTCCGTGCCAGGCTTTTTCAATGGCTGGCAAGCATCAGGGGTTCAATGACAATTACAAGGGCATTTGCCGCGGAACGCTTTTTATGGATGTTGCACGGATTTGCGAATATCACAAGCCGAAAGTTATTTTCTGCGAAAATGTAAAGGGGCTGACGATTCACGATAAGGGAAGAACTTTCAAAATCATAAAATCTACTTTTGAATCGCTTGGCTACAAAGTTTTTTCAAAGATTTTAAATAGCAAAGATTTCGGAGTTCCACAGAATCGGGAACGAATTTATATAGTCTGTTTCCGTGAAGATATTGCGCCAGAAACTTTTGAATTTCCCGAAGGTTCAAAAAAACAAGTTTCTATCAGAGACATTATGGATTCTTCGCCAGTTCCTTCAAAATATTATGTGAGCGATGTTTATATGGACTGCCTAAAACGGCACAGAGAACGACACGAGGCGGCAGGTCACGGCTTTGGTTATGTTATTCGTGACATAAACGGAATCGCGGGAACGATTGTCTGCGGCGGAATGGGAAAAGAATCGAATTTGATTGTAGACCACCGTGAGCATTCAATGATTCCGATGACACACATAAAAGGCGAAATCAACAAAGAGGACATTCGCAAAATGACTCCGCGTGAGTGGGCAAGGTTGCAGGGTTTCCCCGAAGATTACAAATTGGTTCTTGCTGACACGCACACTTACAAGCAGTTCGGAAATTCCGTAACGGTTAATGTAATTGAAGAAATCGCGAAGAAAATAAGGGAGTGCTTGTAATTATGGGAAAAGATATTTGGCGTTTTAATCGCGGAGAATGGACGGAAGCTTATGTTTTTTTGAAACTCTTAAGCGACGGAAAGATTTATGGAGCTACCGAGGATTTGAAAAAAGACCTTTCTAAGTTCATAAAAATCGTAAGTGTTACTCGACCAGAGAAAGAAAATTTTGTTTTAAAATATGAACCTGATTTTGATTCGATTCCGCAAAAGGTTTCGGCAATGCTGAACGAAACAGAATTTGCAGTAATAACAGTTTCTGAACTGGCGGAAAAAGCAAATTTTTTGTATAAAAGTCTAAAAACATTTTCAGCACAGAAGAAAGATACGATTCCTGAAATACAAGAATTTTTGGAGAAGTTAAAATTTTCATCACCCAAAATTCCAAGTTTGCCTAAGAGTTTTGAAAATGAATTCGGGCGTAAAACAGATATAATTGTTACAATTATAAACTCGGAAGATGGAGCGGTTTCAACAGATGGATTTTCAATAAAATCTCACATGGGAAGTCCTTCCTCTTTATTCAATTATGGTGATGGTTCTCGCATGATTTTCAAAATCGTTGGTTGTACGGAAAAGCGAATGCATGAAATAAATCTTATTGAAGATGAACTTAAAATAATTCAAGCTATAAAAGATGATAAAGATTTGTCTTTGGAATTTGTAAAGACGGGAAAAGAAGAATTCGCGGGAAATCTTGAATATATCGATACGCAAATGCTGAAAATAATCACGATAACAATGCTTGTGCAAACCAAATATCTTTCCCCTGCAAAATCTGGCAATCTAAGAGATATTGTAAATGTCGTGTCTGAATTAAACCCATTAAATGTTATGTACCCAGAGCATTTTTATGAGGCAAAATTCAAGGATTTCTTGTTTGCTTCCCTTGCAGGACTTACGGCTTCAAAAAAGTGGGATGGGAAAACTCGAATGACAGGCGGTTACATCGATGTGAACAAAGACGGTGAACTTCTTTATTACCGTGCAATTTCAAATGAAATTTTCTGCTCATATCTTTATGAAAATACTTTTATTGACCGGCCAGACCGAGGACACAATAAAGACATTGCAATTGAAAAGGCAAAAGCATATTTTGAAAATCGCACTGTTTCAGATGCTGAAATAAAAGCGATAAAGAAAGCAAAAGATAAAAAAGGCAATTGCGGTTTCGTTTATGAAGAAAATGGTGAATATTTTATTGCAATAAATTTCCAAGTGAGGTTCAGATAATGAAATCTTTTTCGTCAAAATCAGAAATGCTTGAATACGGCAAATCACTCGGAAAATGTGACAAAGAAATTGTTTCTTTAGACGGAAAAACTGTCATTCTTTGCGGAACAAATCTTGCCTATGAAGATAAGATTTCTGAAATTGCCGAAACTGCAATAACAAGTGTCGTAAAAGAATTTTGTCTAAAAAAGGATATTACATCAGACTCTGTTTCAGAACTTCGGGAGTCTATTTTGATGAATTTGCGAAGTATTTTCGATATAGAAATTGTTGAGGCAATTAATGAATACTAAAATAAAAATGCAAAATCTGTAAGCGTTCATCAATGCACAGCCGATGCTTTTGCAGATGTTTTGGATTCAAAAAATGAAACACTTCGTACTCTCTTGCAAAACATCCAAGAAAATGGGAATTTACGGGATTTTGGCGATGAAAATTCACTTGCCTTAAGAAGCGAATTAAAGCCGCATTTGGAAAAACTTGTGAAATGGGTTATCGGCGGTTATGGTGGCAAAGTTCAGAATCAGTTACAACTTGCAGATTATATTTTGATTTCTGATGAAAAAGAAATTTTATTCATACTCTTGAAGAATATACACAAATGCTTTTAAAACCAGAATTTGTTGGTCGGGAGGAATACGGGGCTGTTCCAAAAGTAATGAGTGTACCGCTCATTAAGCCCTTCGACAGGTTCAGGAACCACCCTTCGACAGGCTCAGGAACCACTCGTCGAAATGACTGCTACACTAAATGTGGTGGTTTCGATAAACTCAACCACCGTAATGCAAACTTATTGGACAACCCCTTCGTTCATTATTTTCCTAAAGAAACAGATTTATTATAAGAGGCAGTAACAGCTTCAATAACAGCGTTACGCATTCCGTTTGATTCAAGGGCAGCAACTCCTTCTATTGTTGTGCCAGCAGGAGAAGTTACAGAATCCTTTAATTCTCCTGGATGTTTTCCTGTTTCAAGAACAAGCGCAGCTGAACCCATTACAGTTTGAGCGGCATAAGTATATGCTTGTTTACGAGGCATTCCGCAACGAACTGCTGCATCTGCCATTGCTTCAATAAACATGAAAACAAATGCTGGTCCAGAACCACTTACACCTGTAACGCAGTCCATAAGTTTTTCAGGAACCTGCTCAACTTTGCCGGCTGTTTCCAAAATTTCAGTTATATCAGAAAGTTCTTCTGAAGTTATATTATCGTTGCAAGAAAGAGCAGTCATTCCTTTTGCAATCTGAGCAGGAACATTTGGCATAATGCGAACGTATCTGGCTTTTGCAAAGGATTCAAGCTTTTCAATTTTAACTCCAGCTGCCATAGAAATTATAACTGCATCTGAAGGAATATCATTTTTGATTTCTACAAAAAGGTCAGAAAGGAATGCAGGTTTTACAGCTATAAAAATATATTTAGCATCTTTAATGCAATCTTTGTTGTTATCTGCAAAACGACAGCCTGTATCATTTGCGAAAGATTTTCCTTTTTCTAACGTACGATTTGAGACTGTAATATTGTTTGGATCAAATTTATTACAGACAGCGCGCATGATTGCACCGCCCATTGCACCTGTTCCAATACAAGCTATTTTTTTCATTTAATTTACCCCTATATATTTGAATAGTAAAAATAAAAAAGGTTCAATCTTATTCAGCGAGGAATAATGTTCCGTTTGCGTTACCAGCAGCAAGTTCAGTAAGAATATTTTCATGTCCACCATTTGCAAGCAACATAGGAATTCCGTAAACAGTTGTTTTTTCGGCAGCCTGAATTTTTGTTTCAATTCCACCTGTACCAAAAGCATTTGTTTCGCCAATAGTTATAGTCTTGCGAAGTTCTGAAATTGAGCTGACAGTTTCTATAAGTTTTGCGTCTTTGTTTGTTTTTGGATTATCAGTAAAAATTCCGTCAATATCACTGAATAAAATCAAAAGATCTGCACTCCACAAAATAGCAGTAAGTGCAGAAAGGTTGTCGTTATCTCCAATCTGAAATTCATCAATAGATACTGAGTCATTTTCGTTTATGATTGGAATTGCACCTTCGTCTGCAAGGGTGAATAATGTATTGCGGATATTCAATGAACGATGGTCGTTTTCAAAATCTTCTTTTGTAAAAAGCAGCTGACCAATATGAAGACCTTGTTCAGAAAAAGCTTTTCTCCATTGAACCATAAGTTCTACCTGGCCGATTGCACAAAGAGCCTGACGGAAATGAACGTCCTTTTTGCGGGCCCATTCTTTAAGTGTAGAAACTCCGGAAACCTGAGCTCCAGAAGAAACTACAACAATCTGTTTTCCCTGATTTACAAGAGCCTTGCACTGAGCAGCAAAGCTTGCCATAAATTCTGTATTCTGAGTTCCATCTGCTTTTGCAAGAGTGTTGGAACCAATTTTAATTACGATTTTTCTGGCATCTTTTAATGCCTTAGCAATATTTTCGGTCATACTTTTTTATCGGGTTTGACCGTCTCCATCTATAAGATATTTTGTTGTTGTCAGCGCTTTTATTCCCATTGGACCGCGGGCATGAAGCTTCTGTGTAGAAATTCCAAGTTCGGCACCAAAGCCAAATTCTCCGCCGTCTGTAAACCGAGTAGAAGCATTTACATAGACACAGCTGGCATCAATTTTAGCCTGAAAAAGTTTTGCATTTGCATGGCTTTCTGTAATGATGCTTTCGCTATGTTTTGTGTTGTGAAGGTTGATATAAGAAATTGCTTCTTCAATATTTTCTACAGTTTTTATGCAGCATTCGTAATCAAGATATTCGTTTCCAAAATCTTCGTCTGTGGCTTTCTCAACAGAAGTATTTGCAGTTCCAGAAAGCAGATTAAAACTGTATTCGTCAGCATGAAACTTTACACGACCATCAAATTTTTTTGCCAGCATAGGCAGAAAATCATCAGCGATTTTTTTATTCACAACAATACACTCTATTGCATTGCAAACAGAAGGTCTTTGAATCTTTGCATTTTCTGCAACTTTACAAGCCATTTCAAGATTTGCAGTGTCGTCAATATAGAGATGGCAAACTCCACTTCCAGTTTCAATAACTGGAATGCGGGCATTAGAAACAACCGTCTGAATAAGTTTTTTTCCACCTCGAGGCAAAACAACGTCAATTTTGCCAACAGCAGTAAGAATTGCATCTACATCGCTATGGTCGTGATCTTTTACTTCTACAAGTTCAATTGATTCCGGAACACCACCGTCTACATTTGAAAGAGCTTCTTTTATAATTTCTACAATAGCTTTGTTTGAATTGTAAGCACTAGAAGAACCTCTTAGAAGGATAGCATTTCCACTTTTGTAGGCAAGACAAAATGCATCAACAGTTACATTAGGGCGGCTTTCGTAAATGATTGCTACAACTCCAAGGGGAACGCGAACCTGGCGAATTGTAAGTCCGTTAGGTGTTTTCCAACCAGCTGTTTCTTCGCCAATAGGATCAGTTTGTGCAAGAACAATTTTAAGGCTGTCGATGATTCCTGTGATGCGTTTGTCATCAAGAGAAAGGCGGTCAATAAGACTTTCTTTTGTGCCATTAGCTCTGGCAGCATCAATATCTTTTTTATTTGCTTCAATGATTTTTTTGCGGTTAGAATCAAGGGCAGCGGCAACAGCTTCAAGTGATTTGTTTTTTTCACAGGCAGTTTGAAGAGCGAGTTTTTCTGCACCAGATTTAAGGGACTTTGTAATTTCGTCAAGATTCATAAGATTCTCCAATGTTTAAAATAAAAAAGCCGGAACTTTATGTTAAGTTCCGGCCTGTTGTCGAATTAGTAATTTGCCAGGAAGTACATTCCAAGCAATACAGCATTACGGCATTTTTCAACTGGCCATTCTGCTGTTGCGGGGAGACTCTTTACATACCACCAGAAAATACCAAAGCCTGGATCGATGCGGAGTGAATACTCTCCAAAGTCACCTGATTTTGTCTGTTGACCAAACATCAGATAAACTGCTTCGTTCAAAATTGTAAGGAATTCAGAAAAGTTTTTTGTCCAATCTGATTCATTACAGAATTTTTCAAGTAGAAAAAGAATCTGTTCTTTAAGAGCGATATCTGATTTTTCAACCCAAGTTTTTTCAATCAAGAGCTTCAAATTGTTCTTGAAACTCTGCACTAATTTATGCTCATCTTCAGATTCAAAAGAACCTGAATAACCAAACATTGCTGCAATAGAATTTATTGTTTCAGTTGAATTATCATCGCTCTGTGCAAATGATAAAACTGCATTTACTGTTTTTGAATCAACAAATTCTTCAATCAAACTTTTTACTTTTGCTAAGTCCATAATCGAATAATAAATTTATTCGTTGATTTGAGCAAGTAGTACAGTAAAGTCTAACGAACAGCATCCATCTGTTTTGTTACTATTTCAAGAGTTTTAATAACGTCGTCGCCTTCCCAGATACCAGAAATAGCTGGACCCATAACACGCCAATAGGTTCCAAGCTGAGTGATAGTAGGCATTGGTTTAGAATAGTTCAGCTGTTTAACGATTGGATTAATATATTTGTTGTTAATACGGATATCACGACGAGGAGGATACTGGTCTGTCATTTCAAAACGTTTTCCAAGCATTTCCTGAGAAGTAAGGAATTTAACAAATTCCATAGCTTCTTCAGGATGTTCTGAGTAAGAACTTACAAAAGCAAGTCTAACACCAGAAAATGAAGTAGCAGGATCTTTTTGCATAGGAAATGATGGAAGTGTTGTTATGCCAAAATTAAGTCCAAGTTTTTTGAATTCATTGATTTTCCATGAACCTGTAATAATGAGCGGTGTTTTTCCTTCTGCAAAAGAAGCATGGCAAAAATCTCTTGATAAATCCATTGCTGGCAAGTTCAAAACCTGTTTGCGAAGATTCTGCATGAAAGTAAGACCTTTTATAGCGCCTGGAGAATTTAGATTATGCTGTTTTGGATTGTTTCCGTCTTCTCCAAAAAGAGGTGCTCCAAAACTGTCAATAAACATATATGCGTAATAAGGATCACTTACGTTCCATGCGATTGCATATTTGCCTTCTACAGGTTTGTTCCATGTTTTTGCAAATTCAATGATTTCTTCCCAAGAAGAAGGAGGTTCTGGGAAAACGTCTTTGTTGTAGTAAAGAACGTAAGTTTCAGCACCTAAAGGATAACCATAAATAACACCGTCAAAAGTAGCAGCCTTTTTTGCAAGAGGTAAAAAGTCATTCATGTAAGTTTCAGCATCTTCTACTGGAAGAATATGCTGACCGGCAACAAGAGCTCCAATGTGATCATGAGGAGCAACAAAAATGTCTGCACCAACGCCTGCTGGACCATCCATCTCGATTTTATTGCGGGCATCTGTAGATTCAACTGGCTCGTAAGTGATTTTTACTTTTGGATTAATGGTTCTGTATTCTTTTATTGCTGATTGAATAAAAGCTGATTCTGGACCAGAAGATTCCCAAATTTTGAGTTCAATACGACCACTTTTTTTTGGTGCGGCAAACACTAATGTTGTAGCAAAAGCTACAAAAAGAGAAGTAAAAATAATTTTTTTCATGGAAATAACTCCTAAAAGAAAATTTATAGGACTTTATGAAATGAAAGAGAATTAATCTCTGAATTGATTTTATAATAAATAATGAAAATATACAAATTTATAACTAAATATTGTTAATATAACGCAAATAGTGTAAATTGTTAACAGATTTTACGTTTGTGATGAACAACGGCAGATTCCACGGAACACGCTTTTTTAACGACGCTACGGTGCGCTAGAAGACAACATCAACGAGTAATTCAAAAGACACAATTTTTTTTAAGGTGATTTCGGCTTACGCAATCATCAGGGGTTTTTATGAATCGTTATGTTAAGCGTTATCTTATTGACGCAATGAGTGGAATGGCGCAGGGGCTTTTTGCTTCTCTGCTTGTTGGAACAATTATCCGCACACTTGGACAGCAGCTTCTTCGTCTAGGTGTTAATCCAGTTTTTCAGTTTTTAGTTGATGCAGGTGCTTTTTGTTGCGAAGGTCATGTAGTTGGTGCTGCAATGGCTGTAGGCATTGGCTTTGCTATGGGAGTTCACGGTCTTGTTCTTTTCAGTTTGATTACTGTAGGTGCAACTGCAAATACTTTGGGTGGAGCTGGTGGTCCACTGGCTGTTTTGATTATTGCAATTGCAGCAGCAGAAGTTGGAATGTTAGTCAGCAAAAAAACAAAAGTTGATATTCTTGTTACTCCAATTGTTACTATTATCACAGGTGTTTTAATTTCTGTTTTGTGTGCAAAATATATCGGTATTGGGGCAAGCTGGGTTGGAAAGTTTATCATGCTTACAACTGAACTTCATCCGTTTGTAATGGGAATTTTTGTCAGCGTAGTTGTAGGCATAGCTCTTACATTGCCAATCTCTTCTGCAGCTATTTGTGCGGCTCTTGGTCTTACAGGTCTTGCTGGTGGAGCTGCTGTAGCAGGTTGTTGTGCTCAGATGATTGGTTTTGCAATTCTTAGTTTTAAGGAAAATCGCTGGGGCGGATTGCTTTCACAGGGATTGGGCACTTCAATGCTTCAGATGCCAAACATCATTAAAAATCCAAAGGTATGGATTGCGCCAATTGCTGCCAGTGCAGTTACAGGTCCAATTGCAACTTGTGTTTTTGGAATGACAATGAATGGAGCTGCTGTATCATCTGGAATGGGAACATGTGGACTTGTTGGTCAGATTGGAGTTATAACAGGATGGTTTAATCCTAGTCAGCAGGCAGTAAACTGGGCCGTTCACAAAGCTGAAAAAGCTGGAATTGCTGCCGACCAGATTGCACAGATAACACAGGAAAGCCTTGCAATAAATCCAGGTTTTGTACAGTGGCTTGGTCTGTTGCTTGTTTGTTTTATTTTGCCAGGTGTAATCTGCTGGGGGTTGGGAAAACTTTTCAGACAGATAGGCTGGATAAACGACGGTGATCTTGCTTTAGAATAAATTTAAGGAATTGTCAGATTTATTTTGATTTAGAATCTATTTGTAATGCCACTAAGCTCAATTTGGATTCTAAATCTCTGACAAATTTTTGACGATTCTTTTATAAATTAAACTGTTAATATAAACTAAATGTGATATAATTAAAGAATGAAAAATTATTTTGATTTAACAGGACAGGTAGCAATCGTAACTGGTTGTTCAACAGGACTTGGCGTTCAGATGGCAAAAGCTCTTGCTAATCAAGGTGCCACAATTGTTGCGTTAGCTCGCCGCAAAGAAAAGATTGAAGAAGTTGCAAAAGAAATTGCAGATACATATAAAGTTCCAGCATTGGCTGTTCAGTGTGACATCACAGACACAGACAAAGTAAACGCAGCTGTTGATGAAGTTATGGCTAAATTCGGTCGTATTGACATCGTAATCAACAACGCAGGTACAGGTGCTGTGGCTCCAGCAGAAGACATTACAGACGAACAGTTCTATGGCGAATTGAATGTTGACCTTGGAGGTACATTTAAGGTTGCACGTGCAGTAGCAAAAAAGGCAATGATTCCTGCAAAGTACGGACGCATCATCAACATCGCTTCTATGTATGGTCTTGTTGGAAACAAGGTTGCTCCAGCTTCTCCTTATCACGCTGCAAAAGGCGGTGTTGTAAATCTTACTCGCGGTCTTGCTGCAGAATGGGGAAAATACAACATCAACGTAAATGCAATTTGTCCTGGATATTTCTATACACCACTTACAAAGGAAACTTTAGATTCAGAATTCTTTCAGCAGAACGCTCAGACAATGATTCCTTTAAGCCGTTACGGTAACGAAGGCGAACTTGATACTGCAGCAATCTTCCTTGCAAGCCCTGCATCAAGTTATGTAACTGGTGTAATGCTTCCAGTTGATGGTGGTTATACATCTATGTAAAATCAACTGAATTCAGTTAAAAAGCGATTCTTCTTTTTGAGGACTCGCTTTTTTTATGGGCGCAGGATTAACTGGCAAACGGTGTTCCGGGCTTCCGCTAACGCTCATTCCTACGCTTCGCTTCGGAACAGCCTTCGGCTGGCCCTACATACCGGGCGCGGTTTTTTTTGCAGAGGTAATTATTATGTGGGCAAAAATAAAAGTTTTTGATTTTGGAACAATTTACGATGGTCAGAAAGCTCATTTGTATAAAGTGGAGCGTAAGAATATTTCTTTTTGCGTTACTGATTATGGCTGCAGCATAACAAGTCTTAAGGTAAGAAATAAGGATTCAAGTTTTACGGATGTTGTTCTTGGATTTGAAACACTTGATGGTTATGCGTCTAACTGGGGATGTTTTGGTGCCGTCATAGGTCGTTTTGCAAACCGCATTAATGGTGCAAGTTTTAAAAATAACAATGTTACGTATAAGCTTACAGAAAATGTGGAAGGCGCCTGCTTGCATGGAGGATTTCCTGCATGGAGCAATTTAATCTGGAGCGGCAAAAAGGTTGTTAAGAAGAATGCCAGTGGAATTTGCTTTACGCGGGATTTTGCTGACGGAGAGCAAGGCTTTCCTGGTAATCTTCATGTTGAAGTTGAATATCTTATAAATGACGACAATCAGCTTACAATGACTTACAGAGCGCATACGGATAAAATAACACCGTTAAGTATTACAAATCATTCATATTTTAATTTGCGCGGAAAAGAGCAGGTGCATGATTACGTTCTTAAACTAGATTCAGATAACATTGTTACGTTTAGCGGAAAAGGTGCGCTGATTCCTGTGTCTGGCACAGAATATGATTTTACAAAAGAACGCCCGCTATGCGATAACAGCGAAGGTGCGGTAAAGCCTGGTTTTATGAGTTATGACGTATGTTACGTTTCAAATGCGTACGATAAGGATTGCGGAATTCCATTGGCGGGAAAACCTGTTGTAAAAATTGCAGAACTTACAGATCCTGTATGTGGTAGAAAAATGACGGTAAGTTCAAATCAGGAAGGTTTTCAGCTGTATACCGCAAAATACGTGAATCATGTGGCTGGCAAAGACGGCCGCTGGTATGTGCCGTATCAGGCTGTCTGCATAGAAACACAGAGTTTTCCAGATTCGCCAAATCAGCCTGATTTTCCGCCCGTAATGCTAAAGCCTGGTCAGCAGTACGAAGCACGGACGGTTTACGAATTTAACTAAAGTCTGGGGGAAATTACCAGAGATGCATAAAGTGCTGCATTAAAAGACTTACTGCTGTTATGCTAATCCAGCAGCCAGCGCCCATGATAAGAGGTTTACCGCCAGTTTTTACAAGCTTAACAATATTTGTGTTGATGCCGATTGCAGCCATTGCCATTATGATAAAGAACTTGCTGCAGTTTTTTAGGAATCCGAAAATCTGTTTTACGTTGGCAAGAATTGCATCATCATTAATGAATGTGTAGCAAAGAGTTGTGATAAGTGAAGCAAGAATAAAGTACAGAATAAAGAATGGGAAAATCTTTTTAAGGCTAAATGAATTTGTTGTTTCTTCAGAGCTTTCTTTATTTTTTGCTTTTGCTGTTTGAATTAAGGCAAGAACTAATGTGATTGGAATAATTGCCAATGTGCGGGTAAGTTTTACAGTTACGGCTTTGTCCAAAGTTTCGCTTCCAAGATTGAACATTGCGTCCCAGGTAGCGGCAGCGGCTGTTACGGAAGATGTGTCGTTTACTGCTGTTCCTGCAAAGATTCCAAAGGCTTCACCGTTTGTCTGGCAAAAACCGATAAGTTTTCCGAAATTTGGGAAAACAATTGCAGCAAGAACATTGAAAAAGAAAATTACAGAAATTGCCTGTGCAACTTCTTCGTCATCGGCATTGATTACAGGCGCAGTTGCAGCAACAGCAGAGCCACCACAGATTGAAGAGCCAACGCCAATCAATGTAGAAATGTTTCCTGGTGTTTTCATAATCTTGTGAAGAATGAAAGCTACAACTAAAGATGTGGCGATTGTGGAACAAATTATAGGAAGGGACTGAGCGCCAGTTTTTGCAACAACGCTAAGGTTCAAACCAAATCCTAGCAAAATGACAGCATATTGCAGAACTTTTTTTGAAACGAATTTAATTCCGTCTGCAAATGGTGCTTTTTCTTTAATAAACAAAGTTATTATCATGCCGGTAACAATGGCAATAACCGGACCGCCAACAATAGGAAAGAGCTTCCCTAGAAAATATGCGGGAACGGCAATGGCTAAGGAAAGAAGAATTCCTTTAAAGTTTTTGATAATAAAATTCATATATGTACCTCTAAGTCTGAATTATAGTTCAAATTTTATTAAATTAGTAGAGTTCAGATTTAAGGGGCTAATAACTAAAAAACATGGTTATAGAAGGAATTTATGCAGAATTACTGCTTAAAAATATACAGAGTAATGTCTTTCGTAATGGATTTTGACCATATTAAAATCCATTAATTCAAGTAATTCATCTCTTTATTATAAGGGACAAAATCCCTTACGAATTAGTGAAATCATGTACTTCCAAAAATCATATTTGTATTTACACGAAATTTGAGTTACAATATTTAAGTATGTCATTGACACAAAAATCGGAAAAGAGTAACGTCAGTTCTCAGTTCTCAGTTCTCAGTTCTCAGTTCTCAGTTCTCAGTTCTCAGTTCTCAGTTCTCAGTTCTCAGTTCTCAGTTCTCAGTTCTCTAGGCGAAGAATATACAGATAACAAATATACAATAGTTGAAAATTTACAAAGGGGACAGATCTCCGCGTTGCGGAGGTCTGTCCCCTTTG
>JAFOCI010000085.1 GCA_017381365.1 Treponema sp. | reverse complement strand
TGAATGCAGAAAGGTTTTTGAAATTGGAAAGAGGATTTTCAATAGTTATTTCTGATTCAGTTTTTAGATATGTTTGTAAAGTACAGTCTGTGTATCAGAAGAGGTTTCTTCCCTAAAACCTTTTCTTTTACAAATATTCATTTCATGCTCAGTAAGGTTTTCTAAACATACTTTTAAAGTCTCAAATCCATTACCTCTTGCAACAGAAATCAGTTTTTCAAAGAGCCTTATTTCTTCAGGCTGGTCTATAAGTTCAGGCGATATATATAAAAATATTACACACATACTATTAGAAATTTTATAATAAGCAGAGAATCCCTGAATATTTCCGTTGCAAAGAGAAACAAGTGAAAAACTGTTATTTCCAAAAAAGCGTTCATCAATATTTTTTGAATTCTGAGTAAGCTGGTTTTGTATTTTTTCTGAATAATTTTTTCCATTTATTATCATGATGCTTTTTCCTTTATATTATTAATAGGACAAATGTCGAGTTTTAAATTTTTATTCTTTGGGTGGCTTTTTGCTTCGCAAAAAACAGGCTTTTCAGGGTTCCGCTATCGCTTCATTCCTTCGCTACGCTTCGGAACTGGCTACGCCAGCCCTTACAATCCTTGCCACTATTTAAATTAAAAAACTCGAATTTCAAACTATATAGAAAGTTCTTGTGTAATTTTTCTTGTTTCTGCCATGATAAGCAGTGCGAGTAGGGTGGATTTTCCGCTTTTACCCAGGGACTGGAGCATGATGGCTGCAGACTTAATAAAGCAGGTAAGGATTATTCCGCTCAAAAAGATTCTGACACAAAGACGGGCATATTCGGTATATTCCGGGCTGTTGTTTTTTCCAAAAAGAGAGATTACAAAATCAGGGGCAAGTTCAAAAATCAGAAAGAACACTGTACCGATTGCAAGGACAATTTTTGTAATCGTTTTTATAGTCTCGTTTACACGCTCCACATTTCCGGCTCCCATGTTAAAGCCAATGATTGGCTGGCCGCCAAGACTTATTCCAATCACAATGGAAACTACAATTCCAAAAACCTTCATAACGATTCCTACAACAGCAAGAGGAATAACAGAGCCGAATGCCACTCCCGTACTTGCAAATGTTTCATAGCCGTATTTTGAAAGCAGATTATTGTTAACTGCGATAATCACCACGATTGAAAGCTGAACGATGAGGGAAGCCATACCGATTGAGATGATTCTTGAAAGAAGTGAAGTTTCCAGATGAACTGATTTTTTACTGATTTTAAAATTCTTTGCTCTGAAAAGATAGGTCATGCTCATGACAAAAGTAAGTGCCTGCCCTATAACAGTTGCGATGGCAGCACCTTTTACACCCATATTAAAGGCAAAAATAAAAAGCGGGTCTAAGATAAGATTTGCCATTGCTCCTGCAAGGGTACATGCCATTGCATATTTTGGAGAGCCGTCAGCACGGATTGAAGCATTCATTCCCTGTCCAATCATATAGAATGGTAGGGCTGCACAGATTACTGTGAAATACTGGACGGCAAAATCATAGCAAACTTTTTCTTCCGGATTTGCTCCAAAGAGTTTCAGAATTTGTGATTTAAAAATAAAACCCATGAGGCAGAGTAGAATTGAGAAAATTATAAGAAGTAAAAAGCCGTTTCCTACAGATTTGTCTGCCCGGTCCTTGTTTTTTCTTCCAGATTCAAGACTGAAATTTGCAGCGGCTCCGTCTCCTACTAAAAGTGAAAGCCCCAGAGCCAGAACTGTAAACGGATAGACTATATTTGTAGCTGCATTTCCAAAAGCACCAGCTGGACTCCAGCCGATAAAAATCTGATCTACAATATTGTAGAGAGCTGCAACCAGCATGCTGATAACACATGGAACTGAAAAATGCCTTACAAGCCGGCCAATTTTTTCTGTATCCAAATCATAATTTTTCATAAAAACCTCACATATTTGTTACTAAAAACAAAAAGCAGCGATTGCGTTTCCAAAAACTGGACTTACGCTCATCGCTGCTCGTTTATGGAAGTCACTAAAAACTTCAGTTTTTAGTGGCAACTCTAAAAATGCGATGTTATAAGTTGCGCTATTATAGCGACTTATAACTCTCAGGAATCTCGAGAGGCGTATCGAAGAGGAGCCTCTCGAGATTCCATTTTTGTGAAGAATTGAATCTGCTTTGTTGTTCTTTAATTTTGTAAACCGCAAGCTGTTTCAACAACTGAGGATTTACAAAACGTTCGCGTAAGCGAACACGTAAATAAACAGAGTTTTTGCAAAAAAACTCAAGACTTAAAAAAGATGGCGAAATTTTATCCATCTTTAAAATCTGCAAGTTCCTTTAGTCCCATTTTGTTTTCAATGTTTTTTTCAACATATTCAAACAGCGGTTTAAAATCATCCATATCTGGCTCCTCCAAAAGTTTATATGATGATTTTAGCACCGCTTTCATTTTGATTCTTGATATAGTTTGTCATCAAATAAAATTAGACTATCGAACAGTGATAGTCTGGGTGTATAATAATGCAAGTGTCACTCAGGAGGACTCAATTGGCAAAGGAAAAAATCAAAAAACAGTATCTCAATGGTTACGAACGAATCTTGAAAATCGACTATATGATTTCACATATGCATTATCCAAGTGTGGAAGATTTTGCCCGCGAGACAGAAGCTTCTATTCCAACTATAAACCGCGACCTTCGGGATTTGCGTTTGAAGTTTGGTGCAGAAGATATCCTGCAGTATGACCGGGTGGAGAAGGGCTTTTATTACACAAGGCCGTCATTCCGCATTCCAGCTATGCTTACATCCGAAAAGCAGATAATTGCGGCTCGTCTTATGGCAAATCTTTTGAAGCTAATTAAGAACACGCCGATTTACAAGCAGGCGATTGAAGTTTTCACTTCACTTTCTGACAATATCGAAGATGATTCAAAGCTGAATGCCAGGAAGCTTTCTAACCGTATTCTCTTTTTAGGAATGGATCCGGTAAAGATTGATGATGAAATCTGGGAAAAACTTGAAGAAGCTATGTCTAAGAATAACTACATCCGCTTTAAGTACTTGAATTACGAAAGAGAGTTTGTTGTTCAGCCGTGGCAGCTTATTTACAGCGAAGGAATGTGGAGTCTTTATGCATGCAATCAGATGCCGGATATCAGGGAAGTAAGATTTTATAATCTGCCAGGAATTCATGATCTTGAAATCGATAAGAAGAATACTTTTGAACTTCCAGAGGACTTTGAATACACAAAACGGGCTAAGGGAAACTTCCGTCGCTACATAGGTCCAAAAATTCTTAGCTGCAAGCTCAAAATTACTTCTGAAAAAACGCTCAATTACATCAGAACCTATAACTGGGCAGAGGACCAGCAGTTTGAAAAGCAGGCAGATGGCAGCACTATAATGACCTTTACTACAAATCAAGACTATCCGGTCCTCGGTTGGGTTCTGAGCCACGGCATGTACGTGCAGCCACTTGAACCGGAATGGCTGGTGGATGAGTGGAAGAAGAATGTAAGAAAGATGGCGAAATTAACTAGATAAATAGGAAAATCAAGAAATGGACAATGTAAATTATTATTTTGGGTCAACAGAAAATACTTATGAGAAAGCACTGGATGGTTTATACACCACAGAAGTTCATTCTTATAAAACTTCTTCAATTCCACTTGCTGAATTTTGGAAACCGGAGAACTCTTTTTACATAAATCAATTATTACGTAGAATTGGATGGACTGTACAAGAATTCGATAACTCAAAGAAGATTTTTGAATTTCCAGTAAAACCTCGGATTAATAATCAGAATGTAAATAAAGCAAGGCCTTCAATGACAGATTTGATGATTCGTTACAATGATATAAATGGATTTAGCGAAAAACAGATTGCAGTTGAAGGAAAATTTACAGAAGATTTATATGAGACTATAGACGAGTGGAAAAAATCTAAAAGTGCAGACTCAAATAAAGATGATGTATTAAAATCTTGGTATTCATATATTGAGAATTACTGTGATTTTTCTGATTCTGTAAAAGAAGTTATCAACAGTCAGGTTGTCTATCAATTTTTGCATAGAACTGCATCTGCGTGTTATCAGACTAAAAATCCAGTCTTGTTATACCAATTGTTTTATGACGCTTTTGATAAGAAATCCGTAGAGCATCAGTTAGAAGTTGCGAAAAGACTGATTTCATTTGCAAAAGACGACTTGTGTTTTAATGACAAAATTAAGTTTTATATAGCCTTTACTCCAATACTCAATCTAAAAGAAGTGGCTGAAAAGTTCTCTGACTGCCATAATTCTTTGTTCTTAATAATGAAAAAGAAACAAATTTATAGTTTTGGCGAATCACAGGTTATAAATTGCCTTACAGATAATCTGGTTTTACTAACAAGAGCGCAGCACAATATTGTGCATATGTCGGAAGAACAACTTGAGAAAATTGGAAATTTGGATGAATATTTTATGGAGGAATAAAAGATTATGAAAATAAATATTAATATTTCGAATCCAGATGAATGGAAATTAGCTTTTCCGCCAGCTGGAGGAGACAAGCAGTGGAAAGATAAATTTAGTGCAAAAGAGTTGGCAAAAATAGTTACGAATTATAAAAATTATGTTGGAAAAGATTTTGAATTGCTTTTACAAGATAATGAAGAATTTAAAGGCTTAAAACTTATTAATGTATTTCCAGAGCATTTAAGTCATTTTGATGATAATCCAAGAGGTCCTCGTCATCATGATTTAGCTTGTATTGCTGAAAAAGATGGTGATCGAATCGCATTATGTTTTGAGGCTAAAGTTTCAGAATCTTTTGATAAGAGATTAAGTTCATGGCAGAATAGTGATGGAAAGAAAACAAGGTGTAATATCTTGTGTAAGAATTTTTTTGGCGATATTTATAATGATAAATTTAAGGATATTTATTATCAATTATTATCTGCAGTTGCAGGTACAATTGCTTTTGCATCTGAAAATGGTTGTTCGAAAGCATATTTTATTGTATATCAGATTATTCCCGAGGAGAAGAAAATATCAGATCATAAAAAGAAAATTAATGATTTTATAAAGCTTGTTTCTACAGCAGAAAAAAAAGAAGTTGTAGGAAGTGGTTCTTTTGTAAACTTAGGGGGGCTTAAAATTGATCGTAAAAATGAAAAAGGAGAACCATTGTGTGCTGAAGTTCATATAGGTTATATTGAACAAAAGGTTACTGGAGAAAAAATTGATTAAAAAATAACCTAGAAATAATCAAAAAAAGTAAATAGATTATAAAGAAACTTTTTTCGCAAAAAAATTTTTAGTTGGATAAAGAGCAATGCCTAAAAACTACACAAAATCAGAAATAACCCAGATGGTTGCGCAGTATTTTCAATCAAATGAGTGCAATAATCTTTACAAGGATAAGTGCATTAATTTTACTGGAGAAACAAAGGATACAAAAGAAAATTATTCTAAAGTAATTGTTGAGTACCTTGTTGACCACATTGATGAGTTTAAAAAGGGATTGGATAAATGTCTTGTTACTCGACAAGCATCTTATAACACAGATACCCATACAGGAAAGTCTGTTCTAAAGAACGTTATAGGTGAACGGCGAGAAGAAAAAATAGCACATGCTATGTACTGCCAGTATAAAGATAATCCTTCTGTGTTTGGAAAAATTCTGGATTATCAGGTGCCGTTAAAAAATAAAAGAACTGATAAAGGGCTTGGAAAAATTGATTTAATAAGTGTAAAAGAAAGTTCTAAACCAGGAAACAAAATAATTTATTTTTTGGAATTAAAAAAAGATAATTCGAAAGAAACCTTGTTGCGCTGTTTATTGGAAGCATATACATATTCAAAAATAATAGATAAGGTTAAGTTTTGCAAAGATTTTCATCTTCCTTTTAAAAATACTGAGTTTGTAGTTGTTCCTCTTGTTTACAAAAATGATGGATATGAAAAACAGTTAGAATACGTAATGCCACTTGTTAATAAACTGGAATGTTCAGTTGAATTCTTTACCTGGGATTTTAAGTCTGGCGAGCCAATAATTGAAAAAATGATAAGGAGATAATGTTCCTGTCAAACCACAACAGGAACAGCTGTTTTTAGATATATAAAGACTCGATATCTTCTTTCAGTGTAATCAGAATATCTCCGTTATTTGAGAGGCGGAAAACAATTTTGACAAGGTTTGCCTGAGCTGAATCTACATCCTGTGCGCGGACTGGTCCCATCCATTCCATGTCTTCCTTAAGCATTGTAGCTGCACGCTGGGACATGTTTCGGAAGATTTTAGACTGGACTTCGGTAGAAGCACCTTTTAAGGCTTTTGCCAGTTCCTGTATGTCGGTGTCTCGTAAGACCTTCTGAATAGCTCTGTCATCGAGGTACTGGAAATCTTCGAATGAGAAGAGGCAGTCTTCTATCTTTTTCTGGAAGATTGGAGTTTCGTTCTGGAAGTTATGAACTGTTTCTTCTGCAAAGGCTTTTCCTGAAAGGATAATGTTGTCTTTGATGATTTTATAATCATCGGTAAAGTCCATGCCGGAAGACGTGACGATATGCTCAACTTCCGAAATGACCTGAGCATCGGATTTTTGATAGCTTTTAGTAAATGCTTCAACCTGACGGCGGGTATCGTAATCCATGTTATCCAGCAGGTCGATTGCATCCTCCGATTCTAATCCAAGATATACGATTGCCTTTGCAAAGCTTGTAACATACATCCTGCTGACATAATCCATCAGAACTTTGCGGGTTCCTCTTGTAATATCATCCATTGCTTTTTCGACAATAAACTGAGCCTTTTTGGCTTCAACAGAAATTTCTCTTTTCATAAGCATAGCCTCCTTTGTATATCATAAATATACGACAGACAGACTATCATGATGAGATAGTCTGAAAATGAAGGATGAAAAAAAGTTAAATTATAGAGCATCTTTAATGACCGGATGAGCATTACTTCAGTGAAGCGCCGTATGTCTGTAAATTACGAAATATTTTCGTAATTTATTTTCGTAAAATTGCAAGTTTTCGTAAAATGTGTTATTATTTTCGTAAAACCGCTGATTTAGGAGGCTCGTATGCAGGAATCCGAATTAAAAGAACTCATTACGAAAATTTTAAAAAGAAAGACTGAAACTTCTAAAATTGAATTCAAAAGCGCAAAAGGTGGAACTCCAGAGAAACTGTATGACAGTCTTTCAAGTTTCTCTAATACAAGTGGTGGAATCATTATTTTTGGAATTGACGAAAAAGCAGGTTACAAGGTATGCGGTGTTCAATATCCTGATGAACTGGAAAAGAAAGTTGTAGACCAATGCAAAGAAATGGAGCCGATTGTTCGTCCTTTGATTACATTCTGTGAATACGAAGAAAAAATAATTGCATCTGCAGAAATAGCTGAGATGGATACTGTAAACAAACCTTGTTTTTATTCTGGAAAAGGAAAGAGTAAAGGTTCATATATCAGAGTTGGTGAAGCTGACTTACCGATGACCGAATACGAAATCTATAGTTATGATGCTTTTAAGTTCAAAACAGAGGATGAATTAAGAACTAATAAAAGAATTGATGAATCTCTTTTAGATTCGATTCAAGTTGATGGTTTTATTGCAAAAGCTGTTTCTGTAAAACCAAACCTTGTAAACATGGATAAAAAGACTCTTATGACAATGAGTGGTCTTATAGATAAAAATGGCCTTCCAACTGTTTGTGGAATTATGTTATTTGGAAAGTATCCGCAATATCTTTCTCCGAATCTTGATATTGTTGCCGTTGTATGTGCTACAAAAAATTATGCAGAAGAATCTGAATCTGGTGAAAGATTTATTGTTAATAAACGACTAGATGGAACTATTCCGCAAATGCTTGAAAGTGGGTTAGCTTTTGTTCAGCAAAATATCGCAAAATCAACAGTGATTGACAATACAGGACATAGAAATGATGTCAGTGAATATCCGGTTAAAGCAATCCGTGAAATTATTTTAAATGCTTTGATTCATCGTGATTATAGTATTCATACGGAAAACGAGCCAATCAGAATCGAAATATATCCGGATAGAATCGAAGTATCAAATCCTGGTGGACTATATGGTCGTTTATCGATTGACGATTTGGGAAAGATAAAGGCAGATGTAAGAAATCCTTTTATTGCTGCAGCTCTTGAAATATTGAATACTACAGAGAACCGCTATTCTGGAATTCCAACTATCTATTCTGAAATGAAAAAGGCAGGATTGATGGAACCAAAGTTTGAAGACATGAGAGGCACTTTTAAGGTAACACTTTATAATTCTAAAAAGGTTCAGGCAGATTTATCAGAACAGATAATTGAGTTTTGCAGAAAGCCTCGAACAAAAGAAGTTCTTGCTAAAGAATTTGGATTTGATGAAAAGCATCCGGCTTATTTTATAAATAACTACATTCTTCCTTTGATTGATGAGGGCAAACTTAAATATACAATACCAGAAAAGCCTAAGAGTAAAAATCAGAAGATTGTAGTTGCTGACAATTAGTTCTCACAATGGTTAGTGCAGCGGACTGTTAATCTGTGCTCTTCTGTCAATAAATAGCCCAATCGAAATTGAGATTTAATCAGCCTTTTTATATCGCATAGCAGAATTTTTGTTCTGAAACTGAGCTTCATATTCGTTTGGGATTGAATCTCTGTTTCTCATTTTTTATTCCTGTATAAATCTTAACCGAAAATCTCTATTTAAGTTGGACTATTTTTATTCTAGCTCTAATTGAAAGGGCAGACTCCGCCGGGAGCAAAGCCGGTGATTTCTTCAACCTGGTTAATGAAAAGCATTTTGATAAAAGACACAACAAAGAAAGAACGAGACGTTGCCGATGCTCTTGACTGCGGAAGCGATTGTTCCATGTGTTGTGCCTGTGGCGGCATGGAAATTGACTATCAGCAGTACATAGACGGTAAAAAAGAAATTGCCCAGCTGAATGCAGAAAGGTTTTTGAAATTGGAAAGAGGATTTTCAATAGTTATTTCTGATTCAGTTTTTAGATATGTTTGTAAAGTACAGTCTGTGTATCAGAAGAGGTTTCTTCCCTAAAACCTTTTCTTTTACAAATATTCAT
>JAFOCI010000084.1 GCA_017381365.1 Treponema sp. | reverse complement strand
TTAAATAAAAAAAAGGGGCTGTCCAATAAGTTTGCATTGCGGTGGTTGAGTTTATCGAAACCACCACATTTAGTGTAGCAGTCATTTCGACGAGTGGTTCCTGAGCCCTTCGACAGGCTCAGGAACCACCTGTCGAAGGGCTCAATGAGCGCTACACTCATTACTTTTGGGACAGCCCCTTTTTGTTTATTCGTGAGGGCGTTCATTGAGATGCTGAAACTAGTTCAGCATGACAAATTATTTAATAACAAAGTTTACAAGTTTGTCTTTTACAACAACGCACTTAACAATTTCTTTACCGTCAAGGAACTTCTTGGCATCTTCGTTGTTCTGTGCCATAGCTTTAAGTTCGTCGTCTGCAGTTCCTGGTGCTGCCTGGAACTTGGCACGGAGCTTACCGTTTACCATTACAACGATTGTTTTTGCGTCGTCCTTGCAAAAGTCTTCAGAAACAGTTGGCCACTGAACGTAAGCGATTGTGTCCTTGTTTCCAAGCTTTTCCCATAGTTCTTCTCCAAGGTGAGGAGCGTATGGGCTTAGAACCTTAACAAAATCTGACCACATTGCAGTTGGGATTGTATCAAGCTTAGAAATTTCATTGATGAAAATCATCATCTGACTGATAGCAGTGTTAAAGTTCAAAGTTGCTGTGTCTTCTGTAACCTTTTTGATTGTCTGAGCAAAGGTCTTGCGGGCAGAAATAAGCTTTTCGTCTGTAAGTTTTCCTGTAATGTCAATGTCTGCCATTGGCTTTTCGCTTACAGCCCAAACTCGTTCAAGGAAGCGGTGGATACCAACGATACCCTGTGTTGACCATGGCTTACTCATTGTAAGTGGTCCCATGAACATTTCGTACATACGAACTGAATCAGCACCGTAAGCCTTTATTTCGTCATCTGGGTTTACAACGTTCTTAAGTGACTTAGACATCTTTGCGATAATCTGTTCAAGCTGTTCGCCAGTTGCTTTTTCGTAAGCTTTTCCATCTTCACGTATTTCAACTTCATCAACAGGAACAAGAGTCTTGTTTTTGCGCTGGTAAGCAAAAGATGTAATCATACCCTGGTTTACAAGGCGCTGGAATGGTTCTTTTGTTGTAACTACACCGCAGTCGTAAAGTACTTTGTGCCAGAAGCGGGCATAGAGAAGGTGAAGAACTGCGTGTTCTGCACCACCGATGTAAAGGTCAACAGGCATCCAGTATTTTTCTGCTTCTTTTGAACAGAATGCTTTGTCGTTTTTAGGATCAAGATAGCGAAGATAGTACCAGCATGATCCACCCCACTGAGGCATTGTATTTGTTTCTCGCTTAGAAGCTTTTCCACACTTAGGACATTTGCAGTTTACCCATGAGTCGATAGCTGCTAGTGGAGATTCACCAGTACCAGTTGGCTGGTATGACTTAACTTCTGGAAGCTTAAGTGGAAGCTCTTCTTCTGGAACAGGAACTGTACCACAATCTGGACAGTGTACCAGAGGAATTGGTTCGCCCCAGTAGCGCTGACGGCTGAATACCCAGTCGCGGAGCTTATAGTTTATAGCCTTGCGGCCTATTTTCTTTTCTTCAAGGAATTCAAGCATTTTTGCAATGGCGTCTTTTTTGTTCAGACCGTCAAGGAATTCAGAATTTACGTGGATTCCGTCTTATGTCCAGGCTTGTTCCTGAACGTTTACTTCACTCTTAAGAACTTCGATGATTGGAAGGTTGAACTTTTTTGCGAATTCCCAGTCGCGGTCATCGTGAGCAGGAACGGCCATGATTGCACCTGTACCGTAAGAACTCAATACGTAGTCTGCAATCCAGATTGGAATGAGCTTTCCATTTACAGGGTTTATTGCATAGCTTCCTGAGAATACACCAGTCTTGTCTTTGTTCAAGTCTGTGCGTTCAAGGTCAGATTTTTTAGCTGCCTGCTCAATGTATGCTTCTACTGCTGATTTCTGGCCTTCAGTTGTGATTGCTGGAACAATCTTGTGTTCTGGCGAAACAACCATGTAAGTTGCACCGAACAATGTATCACAGCGGGTTGTGTAAACTGTAAGAGTCTGGTCAGTTGCCTTTCCTTCTTTGTCTGCAATTGTGAAGGTTACTTCGGCACCTGTAGATTTTCCAATCCAGTTGTGCTGCATGAGTTTGACTGATTCTGGCCAGTCCAAACCTTCAAGGTCTGAATCAAGGCGGTCTGCGTAATCAGTAATTTTAAGAATCCACTGGCGGATTGTTTTGTGAGTTACTTCTGAATGACAGCGGTCACACTTACCATCTTTTACTTCTTCGTTTGCAAGCCCTGTCATACATGAAGGACACCAGTTGATTGGAGTCTGAGCTTCGTATGCCAGGCCTTTTTTGTAAAGCTGAAGGAAAATCCACTGAGTCCATTTGTAATATTCTGGTTCACAAGTAGAAACGCAGCGGTCCCAGTCATAAGAAAAACCAAGTGCCTTGATCTGCTGTGTGAAGTGTTCGATATTTGCGTTTGTTGTTGTTCTAGGGTGTGTACCAGTCTTGATGGCATAGTTTTCTGCCGGAAGACCGAATGCGTCGTATCCCATCGGGTGAAGAACGTTGTAACCGTTCATACGAAGGTAGCGGCAGTAGATATCTGTTGCTGTGTAACCTTCTGGATGTCCTACATGAAGACCTGCTGCTGAAGGATAAGGGAACATATCAAGAACGTACATGCGTTTGTTTTCTGGGAATTTTGGATCTTCCACAGCCTTGAATGTTTTGTTTGCATCCCAAAATTTCTGCCATTTTGGTTCGATGCTTTCAAAAGGATATTTAGACATTTATATAACTCCCATAAAAGAGACTATCCAATAAGTTTGCATTACGGTGGTTGAGTTTATCGAAACCACCACATTTAGTGTAGCAGTCATTTCGACGAGCTCAATGAGCGCTACACTCATTACTTTTGGGACAACCCCTTTTACGCTGTTCCGTAATGTAATGAGGAACAGCAGTTCAATTTAATTTTTTTATTATATCAAAAATCATCAGGGGTTACAATTGAAGAGAAAATTGTGAATTACCAGTCTCGCTGAATATAAGTAGCTTTTGGTCTTGCTGTAATGTCTACACGGCGGTTCTGAGCTCGTCCTTCTTCCGTTTTATTGTCGGCAATAGGTTTTGTAGCTCCATAACCTTTATAAGTGAATAATTTTTCTGGAATTCCTTCATGGATAAGGGCATTCATAACAGTTCGTGTTCGTTCAATTGAAAGATTCATCTGTCCAACAGGTTTTCCTAAATCTGCAGTATGACCTTCAACAAGAATCGTGAACTCATCGTTTTGAATTATTTCTTCCAGCATTTCTGCAATTTTCTGAATGCGAGGAGCTTCGGCAGGAAGCAGATCAGGGGAGTCAGGGACAAATTTTAAATCAACACTGAAAAGAATACCTGTGATACTGTCTGTAACATTGATGTCAGGAACTTTGTTTTCGTAAATGTATTTTTTTACAGTTCTTAGAGATGCATAATATTCAGGATTTTTTTCTGGAATCTTAACATCGTATATAAGATTTTCTTTATCAAGAAGAATTACAATTTTTCCTTGTTTCAGAAGATTAAGGTTTTCTTTTACAGTAAGAATTTTTAACGCATCTCTGCGACTGATTAATGGGTCTGTCCTGTTGCGGCCGAAAACTTTTTTTGCTTTGATGTATAACGGATCTCGGCCAATCAAATCTTCATATAAAATAAAATTGTCTTTCCAGTCATATTTTACTATGCCTTTGTTCTGTGCTATTTCCTTATCTGTAATATTTTTTTCATAGATTATATTCATCTGATCATCCCAGATTGTTGGGAAGAAACATGGAAAAACTTCACTGTCTGCATATTCCCCATGAATAGGAAGAGCCCCTCTGGCATCAATGATTATTCCCGAATAAGGTCTTGAAGAAACAATGTCAATTGGTTCTTCTGGTGTGTATGGATATTTATGTTTTATAAGCTGTCTGCTTATTGTGTTTACATCAATTGTTTTTATTGTGTTTACTCCGTTGCCGTCAGTTGTGTAAAGAGCTGGAGTTTGTTTGCTGTTTTCTATGATTTTTGTAATCTGCTCCAGAGAAAGTGTTTCATCAACAATTATGTCTCCAAGATAATTCTGGTTATCAACAAAAAGAGTCAGCAGTGAATCTTTTACAAGCCCTGGAGTTTTGATTTTTATAAGACTTTCTGCGGAATTTCTTCCAGAGGGCAGTCTCATATTGGTATTTGTTACATCAAGATTTATCTGTGTGGTAAAAATTCTGGAAGTCCAGTCAATTTTACTTTTTGAGGTCATAGACGAATTATATTGTGCCCAAACTGAAGAGCTGAGAATTGTATAAGCTACCAAAAGAATTATGTTTTTTTTCATACACATACCTAATACGTTATCGGTTTTTTAAATGCTATTTAATAGTAAAAAATCCCATTTCATGCAATGCATATTCCGCAGATTCTTTCATGCCTTCTGGAAATCTGATGGAATATTTCCTGTCTGGCGGAGTAACTTGCTTTATCAAAGCACTGTTCAAGGAAAGAAAAGTTTCTTCGTCAATACGAAGTTCATACGCTAGTTTTTTTAAGGGAACTGACTGTTTTACAGTAACGTAGTCGAACATTCCTGCTCTTGTTTCCAGAGTTGTGCCGTTCCATGCTTTTGCATGGGGAAAACTGACACCATAATATCTGTCATTTTCTACTACATCCGCAATTGCTAAAAGTTTTGGAACGTATCCCGCCGCCTGTTCTGAAAGATAACCGTTCTGTGAAAGATACCAGAAATCACGGCTTCCAGCTTTTTTTATTGCCCTGCTTAATGCTCCAGCACCACAATTATATGCAGTGATTGCTAAAAGCCAATCCCCAAAAGTTTTGTAATTGTCATTTAGTTTTGTCAGAGCTGCATCTGTTGATTTCCATGGATCGTAACGCTGATCAACATATTCATTGTATTCCAAAAGGCCTTTTACGCTGTTTGTCATAAATTGCCACAGTCCTGTTGCCCCGGAACTGGATTTTGCGTTGGGATTGTATTCTGATTCTACAAGGGGAAGATATTCCAGAATTGCTGGCATTTTACGTTTTTCCAGTTGATTTCTTATGTAGATGCGGTATTGCTGACCTTCCTCAAGAACGTTATAAAGCCATTTTTGAGCTCTTTCAGAAAGGTAATAAGTGCGTAAAATATCAACTTTCATGGAATTCATTCCAGGGTAGCCGATATTTTTGTATTTTACGTTTTTTTCAGAAGAGGATTTTTGCTGGCAAAATAATGAATAGTTATTAAGAAAAAAAATAAAAAAAATTAGATAGAAGCATATTTTTTTATGTTTCATTATAATTTTTCACCAATATAAATACCTGCCCATTCCCAGTTTCCATGAATATCCGGGTCAAGGGGAAAATTTACTTTTCTAAAATATAAATACCAGACAGAAACATACTGACTCCAACCCCAGGTGCGTAAATAAGCTTCGCTGGATGTTGAATCTGCGTCAAGCTCCTTGTTATAGCGGACTCTGTTTCCACGCATAAAGTTTCGCATGGAAAACTCTTCCTGTGCGTTTGGATCCATTTCATCCTGCTTCCACGACATAGAAAAGAAGTTTACTTTTGCTCTGTATTTATCAAGAGAGCGCCAGTCATAATTGCGAATTGCTTTTTTTACTGCAGCCTCTAAAGCAGGTAAGCTTTCAAAAGTCCAGTCTTTAGGAGAATTGTTAAATCCAACAAGCTGTCTGGCTTTTTTGTAAGCGTTTGGTTCTCCAGCAATTTGGATTGTTGAAGCATCTGGTTGATTTAAAAACATTGAGTAGGCTTTTAATGCTTCATCCCATTCATTTTCTTTTTCGTATTCCAAAGCAAGCCGAAGGTAAAGCTCTGTAATTGAAACATTCGTTGGAAATCTGTTTATAAGTTCATTGAAATATCTGATTCTGCTTCTTGGGTTTTTACTTATTTGAATTAAATTCTGCAGACAAGAAAAATGAATGGAATTACCTTTGACCAATAAATCCTGATATCCCAACAGAATTCTGTCAAAATAATATTCAGCTACAGGTTCAGCTTTGTTTGCAAGGTAAGCATAAGCGGTCATTAAAAGCCAGTACCCGTTGTATATGTCATCAGGATGCAGTTCAACCCAGTTTGTAAGAAAAAGAATTACTCCCTGCTGGTCATTAAGAGCAATAAGGTTGTTCGCAATCTGATTTACGATTGCATATCGGCTTACTGGTTCAAGGTTAGGATTTTCCAGAAGAACATAAAGTTCATTCTGTGATTTTTGAATGGCGGAAATAGTTTCATCTTCCCTGGAATTTTTCTTACAGGAAGTTTGCATAAGTGTTTGAAGCGTTAAAAAAACAAAAAAAATTATGCATTTAAAACAAGGCCATTTCTTTTTCATGATTTTAAATTACCATGATAATAATTTATTGGCAAGCATAGCGATTATATTGTATTCTATTAAATTAAAGTATATTTTAATTTCTCTGGAGTAAATGATGAACAAATCGGATAAAAAAAATCTTAATGTGATTCTTGCGGCAGGAATGTCTTTGATCTTTTTTGGATTTATTTTTCTTCTGTTGATTGCTGGCACAGTTCCAGATGTAACATCGATGATTTTACCCGGCTTGTTTTTTATTACTGGCCTTATAAATTTTTATGCATATCTTGCGTTTAAAAAATCCGCATTCAGATTATTTCTTGCTCTTACGCTTTCTTTATATGGAATTTTTTCAGCATTGATTGAATACAGCGTTATTACAGTTCCGCTTGATAAGATATGGCCTGTTTATGTTCTTGTTGCATCTATTACTCTTGTGATAGCAGGCAGATGTACAGGTAAACGATTTGCTGTTAGCTATGATTTTTCGGCAATTGTTCTTTTTGTACTTGGCATAATTTTTCTGCTTTTTTCTTTTGAAATTATCAAAAAGCCTTTGAATGAACTGGCTTTCATTATCTTGCCTTTTATATTGATTTTGTCAGGAATTTTCTTAGTTATTCTTTTTCTTCAGAGAAAATCTATTTTAGAGATTCTTCCAGAGGATATTTCCGATGAATTGAATGACGATAAAGAATTAGATGAATCGGAATGACTATAATATAATACGTAACTGGTGCTAGGTGAAAGATTTTTTATTTGATGCTAAAAAAATAAATTTTCTCATTATTTGCGTTCTGACGTTTTTTTTGTATTCCTGCGCCAGTGCACCGAAGGTAGAAAATATAGGTGAAACAATACGTGCAACTTTTGAGCCTGTTGATACTACGCCTGTTGCTATAGCTGTTCCAGAAGAAATAAAGGATAAGCCAAGAACGTATTTTTCTTATGTTGATTCTAAAATCATGGAAGATGTGGAAATCGGTTCTCCTGCATCTTTAAGACGGGCCGCATCTCTCTTGCGGCAGTCAAATTCTATATATGAAGAAAATGATAAAGTGCTGCTTGCTATTGAAACTAGTATAATGCAAATGGTTTATCCTTCAGAAAGGGTAGAGTGGGGAGATGTTTCAATTTCTTCGGAAAATGCTTATATTGGGGCAATCAATTCTGCAAAAAATGGAATTTATGATACGAGTACAGGAAATGAAGATTTTCTATCGATTTTGCTGCCTTCTCTTGTAATTTTGAATGTTAATGACGTTTCTTCATTTTTTTCTAATTCAGAAGCAGCCTTAAAAAAGTCACTGGAATTGCGAAATAATTCTGTCCTGGCAAATTATTTGCTTGGTGAACTTTATAAAAAGTCTGGGAACAAAAGTGAAGCTTTGCGATATTTCAAGGAAGCCTCTTCGCTTGCTCCTGAATGTTTTCAGACCTCTTATACTTACATGGAATGTTTGAAAGATACAGGATATCTTGCAGAGGCAAAGGAAATTGTAGAACCTCTCCTTGAAAAATATCCAACTAACACTTCGTTATTAAAGTCTTGCGCTCACATTTTTTATGAAACAGGTGATTACGATAAAGCCGAACAATATGTTTCAAGAGCTCTGCAGCAGGATCCAAATGATTTGCCTATGGTTCTTTTCAGGGCTCAGATTCTTATGGAAAAGAAGGATTACATTCATGCTGCGTCGTTGCTTGATGTATATTCTCGTCAGGATAATTCATCAAAACAATATCTTTTGTTAAGAGCCAGTCTGCAATTTGACTGGAGTAAAAATATTCATGCTGCCATTAATACAGTAGAATCTGCGTTAAAATTATACCCGGAAGCAGAAGATGTTCTTTTGCTTGCTGCCCGAATATCTAGTTTTTCTGGATTAACTGTTGCTGGAAAAAATGTAAACTTTTATGCTCGAAAGGTTTTAAAAGAAGATCCAGCCAATGAAATCGCGTTGCAGTATGCAGTAGAAGGTTTTATGCAGGAAAAAAACTGGCAGGAAGCGTATAAATTGAATAAAAATCTGATGTCATCAAAAAAAGTATCGCGAAAGGTTCAGTTTAATCATATAAAAATTTGTATTGCATTAAAAAAATACGATGAAGCATGGAATGACGTGTCTGGAATGTATAAAGCAAATCCAGATGATGAAGAAATTGTGGAACACTATGTACTTGTTATGGTAGAATCTGGAAAATCTGTTCAGGCTCTGTCTGTTATAAATCAGCAATTGTCTTCTGCATCTTCTAAATTAAAAAGTTTTCTCTATTATCAGCGTAGTTTTCTTCAGAATACAGAAGAAACTGTTCTATCTGACTTAAGATCTAGTCTTATGTCTAATCCAAAAAACAGTGAATCTTTGTTCAGGTTATATAAAATATATTTTAATAAAAAAGAATATAGAAAATCCCAATATTACTTAAAACAGGTAGTAGCATTGTCTCCAAGTAACGCAGATTATCGAAATTTGCTGGAAGAATTAAATTCTCTCATAAAATAATTTTTTTACTAGTTTTTATTGGAGATATGGTGTATTATAAAATTGTTCTTTTTATAAAAAGAATGCTATTTTTTTTTAGGTTATTAAGTCATTTGACTTGAAAATATGGAGGAAAAAATGAAAAAAATCGTATTGGCAGCTACAGCTTTGGCAATGGTTGCATCGGCTTCTTCATTTGCTGCAGGAAAAGCAAAGTTGAAGGTATGGGAATCTGATGGTCCAGAAAAGGTATTCATCCAGAAGGCTATCAAGCAATTTAAGAAAGTTAACAAGAACGTAATGATTACATACGAACCTGTTGCTTCTACAGATGCTCGTGCAAAAATTGAATTGGACGGTCCAGCAGGAGTAGGTGCAGACGTATTCGTAACACCACATGATCATATTGGTGCTTTGGTACAGGGTGGACACGTACTTCCTGTAGATGATGCAGATGCTTACATGGCAGATTTCTTGCCAATGGCAAAAATGGGTGCTTCATACAACGGTGCTGTTTATGGTTACCCACTCGGTGCAGAAACATATGCTTTGTTCTATAACAAAGATCTTATTAAAGAAGCTCCAAAAACTTGGGATGATGTAATTGCATTTGCAAAAACATTCAACAACAAAGCAGAAGGTAAATATGCTTTGGTATGGCCAGTAGCTGATGGTTACTATGGATATATGTTCATGGATTCTTTTGGTGCTCCATTGTTCGGACCAAACGGTGATGATCGTAAACAGCACAACTTGAACAGTGCTAATGCTATAAAAGGTCTTACATATTTCCAGAATCTCCGCAAACAGATTCTTGACATTCCTGCTGCCGATGCTTCAGGAGACTTCTGTAACGCTCAGTTCTCAGAAGGTAAATCTGCTATGATCATCACAGGTCCATGGAAGATTACAGACTTTAAGAAATCTGGTGTAAACTTTGGTATCACAACAATCCCTTCATTCGACGGAAAGGAACCAGGTCACTCATTCTCTGGTGTTCGTCTTGCATTCGTAAGCTCATATTCTGAATTCCCAGAAGAAGCTAAAGAATTTGCTAAATTCATCACTTCAAAAGAAATGCTTGAATTGCGTTTTGAAACAACAGATCAGATTCCACCAAGAAAGGATATTGATACAAACAAAGAACTTTCTAATGGTGTAAAAGCTCAGCTTGCATATGCTAAACCAATGCCAACAATTCCACAGCTTGGTACATACTGGTCAGCAATGGGTTCTGCTTACTCAGGAATCTGGGACGGCGATCCAGTTGATACAGACCTTAATGCAGCAGCTGCTGCAATGGAAGCTGCAAAATAATCTGATTATTTTGTTTGTCTAGTTTTTGAGAATTACACAGTACAAAAAAATGTACTGTGTAATTGTTTTATATAGGGGTATGGAATGAACAACACTTTTAACCCGGAAGAATTAAGAAAAGCTCCAAAAGCTTCTTCTTGTTTCATGGGATTAGGACAGATTCTTTATCTGAAGCAGTATATCCGGGGTGGATTGTTTGCTTTGGTTGAAGTTGTTATGCTCTTCTGTATTATTTGGGGATCTACATCGATTATTCCGCCAACAAAGAAAGCTGCGGATTATCTGAAAGGTATTCCAGAAACAGATGAAATGGAAGAGTACTTTAGCGAAGTAGAGGCTGAAAAATTTCAGAAGAAATTTAACAGCATTATTACAGCACGTACAAAAGATTACAAAAAATTTGCAAAAAAACATTTAAAAAATGATTTTGCAGATATTGATTTTAACGAAGCGTTAGATGTTGATAATAGCGTAGAAGATCTTGTTCTTGATCTTGATGATGACGCTGTTTATGAATCTTTCACTAAACTTGACGAAAAGTATGATCGTCAGCTTGCTGTGTTGATGGCAAAAAATAGTGATGAAGATTTTGATGAAAATTATGATGGCTGTTTCTATTGTAAATCAGCTCATAAAAATGGTTACAGAACAGTAAAACATTTTGCTTTGTTCAGAGGTCCTATTGTTACATCTCTTATTGGATTAGCAACTTTGGGTTCTAAACAGAATACTACTGTAACAAAATACATGGATCACTCAATCTTTATGATGATTGACGGTATTTTTGCCCTCATCATTATTGGTTTCTTTGTGTTCCTTTATATATTGAATATTAACAGTGCAAAGGCTTCTGTTAAGAAATTCATTAAGATTGGTCATTTCCAATCATGGAAAGAAGCAAAAAATGATATTTCTCAGAATTCTTTTGCTACTATCGGTATAGCTCCTAGCCTTGTAATGATTGCGATTTTCTCAATTATTCCATTGCTTTTCTCGGCACTCGTAGCATTTACAAACTATTCTTCACCTGATCATATTCCGCCTAACAACCTTGTAGACTGGGTAGGTCTTGAAAACTTTGTAACTATGTTCTCTATGAAAGTTGGTGGTGGTGAATGGGCAAAGACATTCGGTTGGACTGCAATCTGGACAATCGTTTGGGCCATTTTCGCTACATTTACATGTTTCTTTGTAGGTTTCTTCTATGCATTCGTACTTCAGGACAGACGTGTAGTAATTCCAAAATTCTTCAGAACTGTTTACATTCTTCCTTATGCTATTCCAACAATGCTTTCATTGTTCGTATGGGCAAACCTTTTGAATGGTACTGTTGGTCCAATCAACAGAACTTTGCAGATTATTGGTTTGATAGATCAGCCAATTCCTTGGCTTTCTGACCCTTGGGTTGCAAAAGGTGCTTTGATTTTCGTAAATATTTGGATTGGTTTCCCATATTCAATGATTCTTACTACATCTTCTATGACTGCTATTTCTAACTCATTGTATGAAGCAGCTGTTATTGATGGTGCAACTAAATGGCAGCAGTTCAAGAGCATTACTTATCCTCTTGTTATGTTCCAGCTTAAACCAACATTAATTATGCAGTTTGCCGGAAACATCAACAACTTTGGTGCAGTATTCTTCTTGACTGGTGGTGGACCAAATATGCCTCAGGCTGGTCTTACAACTGTTACAAACTGTGGTGCTACAGACTTGTTGATTTCATGGATCTATAAATTGACTATGAATACACCATCACGCTACAACCTTGCGTCTGTACTTTCTTTGCTCGTATTCGTTGTACTCGTACCATTTGCGTTGTATAACTACACACGAACTAAGTCGTTTAAGGAAGGAGAAGTATAATGACAAAATTAACAAGCAAAGCAACTCCAATTGGAATTACGCTCAATATTATTCTGCTTATAAACGTTGTTATCGTTTTGTATCCAGTTTTGTTTACAATCAGTTCTTCTTTTACAAAGTCAAATTCTTTGGCTGCAACTTCTATTATTCCTTTTACTACTCAGGTAGATAAAGAAATTCGTGATGATTGTCAGGAATGTATGGGAACTGGTTATATTCCACAGACTGGAATGGAATATATTAAAGTAGAAACAACATTTGATGAAAATTTGAATGAAATAGATTCCACTGGTCCAGAGGATAAGGTTTGTCCTGAATGTCTTGGTTCTGGTAAAGGAAACAATACAAAGGTTGTTCATAAGTTCAGCTTTAAAAAACCAACTATTTACCAGTATCGGAGATTGCTTACTAGCCCTGACAAGCTTGTAAAGGGTGAAACAACTGTTCATGGTACAAATTATAAAATCTGGTATCTTAATACATTGAAGATTGCAGTAATGAATACAATTATTACAGTTTTCATTTGTACTCTTGCCGGCTATATTTTCTCTCGTTTTGAATTTACAGGCCGTAAGCAGATTATGGGTGGTTTGATTGTATTGCAGATGTTCCCAAGCTTTATTGGTATGGTTGCTACATACGTAATCTTGTGGAAGTTCAATGCGCTTAATACTTTGTGGGGATTGGTTCTTGTATATTCTGCAGGTTCCATTCCATTCAACAGTCAGTTGATGAAGGGTTATTTTGATACAATGTCAAAAGATATTGCAGAAGCAGCTTATATTGATGGTGCTTCTCCTTTAGTTGCATTTATCAAGGTTATTCTTCCATCTGCACAGCCTCAGCTTGTATTCCTTGCTTTGACAAGTTTTACAGGTCCATGGATGGATTACATCTTCCCACGTATGATTTTGCGTAGTGATGATAAAAAGACTCTTGCTGTAGGTCTTTATGAAATGATTAGTGGACGTTCTAACGATAACTTCACTATGTTTGCAGCAGGTGCTATTCTTGTAGCAGTTCCATTTACTATCTTGTTTATGGCTGGTCAGAAAACATTGCTTATGTCTATGGCTGGTACAAGTGGTAAAGAGTAATATTTAATAATTTATTCCGTACTTAATGGAGATTGTAATTTTGAATTACAATCTCCATTTTTTTTGTCTAATATTGATTTTTAGTGTATAATAAAATATGGAGGACTCTAATGAATAAATTAGTTAAAAATATTGTGTCTGGTGCAATGATTTTGTCTTGTGCAGGATCTTTCGCTGCTAAAAAGAAAAAGGGTGGGGTAATTGATCCTTCTCTTGCTGTAAAGGAACTTGCTCCTGTTGTTCGTAAGGCTAGTAAACCAGGAGAAGGTGTATATTACAGTCTTTTTGTACGTTCTTTTGCTGATGGAAACGGTGATGGAATTGGTGATTTTAAAGGACTTATAAAAAAGCTTGATTATTTAAATGATGGTGACGATTCCACAACTACAGATTTAGGAGTAACAGGATTGTGGCTTTTACCAGTCTTTTCTTCTCCTTCTTATCATGGATATGATGTTGATGATTATTATCAGATTAATCCAGAATATGGAACAATGCAGGATTTTGAGAACTTTCTTGCTGAATGTAAAAAACGTGGAATTGATGTAATTATTGATATGACTTGTAATCACTCATCTGCATATAACCAGTGGTTTATAGAGTCAAAAAAACAGGACAGTAAGTACAGAACATGGTATCGCTGGATTAATGATATGGATTTTTCTGAAAACGGTGGTGCTTATAATAGAAATCAAAAAGGTCTTGCTGGAAATATTTGGGTTATGGATATGACAAATCCTGCCCTTGATGCAAACGGAAATAAGATGACTGATAAGAGTGGACAGACTGTAATGAATTATTATGCTGGTTTGTTCAGTACAAATATGCCTGATTTTAATATGGATGAAAGAGCTGTTCGTGAAGAGTTCAAAAAAGTATTTAAATTCTGGCTTGATAAAGGTGTAAGCGGTTTCCGTTTTGATGCTGCTGGTCATATTTATAACAGTTGTGAAGTAAAACCTGGTTCTCCGACAATCGAAAAATCTATTGAATTCTGGAAAGAAATGAATGAATACGTCTGGTCTATAAAACCTGATGCATATAATGTTGCCGAAGTTTGGGAACCAACTGCAACTCGTGCCCGTTTTATGGGCGGAATGCAGTCAAATTTCCATTTTGATTTAGGAACTTTGATTCCTCAGATTATTAATAATCAGGAAATTAACGATAAACAAAACGTTCCTGATGATAGTGATGTTTCAACATATAATGGTTTTGCACGAAGTCTTGAAAGCGAATATGCAATGTATGCTGCTAATAATCCAAATTATATTGATGCTCCATTCCTTTCAAATCATGACCAGGTTCGTATTTCTGCAGCTTTGAGAAACAAACCAGATAAGATGAAGCTTGCTGCAGATATGTATATTCTTGCAGAAGGTATTCCATTCATCTATTACGGTGAAGAAATTGGTATGAAGAGTGGTTCTGATGATCCTTCAAAGCGAACTGCAATGGTATGGAACGTTGAAGGAAAGGACAAACTTACAACAAGCTGGTTCGACACGCCTGCTTATGGAAATGCAAAGGTTTACAATAAGAAAACAGTATCAGTTGCTGAACAGCAGAAAAATCCTGAATCTTTGCTTAATCATTACAAACGCGTTATTCGTGCAAAGACAGCACATCCTGCATTGTTGCGTGGTCGTCTAAAGGCTCTTTCAACAGGTTCTGCTGTTCTTGAATCTTACGTGATGGAATGTGCAGAAGAAAAAGCTTTTGTTGTACATAACGTTTCTTCTACAAGAACTGAAACTGTGACTTTGCCAGAAGGTTGTGATATGCCATTGGTATATGCTGCAAATCCTGCTGCTAAAGTTGAAGGCGGAAAGCTTACTATTCCACCTATGAGTTCAGTTGTATTGGCTGCCAGTAAATAATTTTGGAATCTAATCCACAAAGGAACACAGATTTGCACAGATTTTTGTTTGTGCAGGTCTGTGTTTTTTTTATAAAACAGATTTGATGTCTTTTAACGATGTTAATATGTAATCGCAAAGAGATTTAATTTCTTCTGTGGGCTGAATTTTGTCTGGAATCATTATTGTGGTAAGACCCGCGGTTTTTGCGCTGCGGATTCCATTTGGGCTGTCTTCAATTGCCACGCAATTTTCTGGTTCTAGTCCTATTGATTTGCAGGCTTTTAAATAAATTTCCGGATCTGGTTTTGAATGTTCAACCTGGTCACCACAGGTAATTGTTTCAAAATACTGAATGATTTTGCAGGCTCCAAGCTGACGGTAAACATTGGTTTTTCTTGTGGACGATGCAACGGCAAGGGTGTAATTTCCTGTTAAATAATCCAATGCATCTTCTGTGAATGGCATTAATGCTATGCCGTCTTTTGATTCTATTTCGTAAAAAAGTTCTGATGTTCTGTCTAAAAAAGTCTGGGCTTCAAAATCAGAGCCGTAAAGAGATTTTAAAATTTCCAGGGTGTCTGACTTATTTGTTCCTAGACATTTTTCTTGTGCGATTTCAATATTTGAAAGTCCATATTCTTTTGCGGCAATTTCCCAGGTTTTAAAGCAGATTGTTTCTGTGTCTAAAAGTACGCCATCCATGTCAAAAATTACGGCTTTGATTTGTTTGTTTTCCATATTTATATTATATTAATTTTGTGAAAGGAATTGAATATGGAACAGCAGAAAAAAGAAGAATTGTTTAGTCAGATTGATTTTTTGATAGGTATTTTTGAAAAAAATAATCCAGTCAGTAAAGATAAGAAATTCAGCATTGAAGCTGTAAAGCAGACGATAGATGAGATGATTGCCTATATTGTGAAAAATGCAGATGAAGCTGGCGCTTTGCGTAACTGGATGAATGAACATGATTTCTGGAAAACGCCGGCTTCTACAAGATTTCATGGGAACTGGGAGAGCGGATTGTGCGTACATACTTTGATGGTAATTACACAGGCTTTGCGGTTTGCAAAAGGCTTTGTGGAAAATTACGAACAGTCGCCAATGGACGGAAAGTTTGAATTTACTGCAGAAGATTTGTTTGTTGCTTGTCTTGCACATGATTTCTGCAAGGCTGACAGCTATATGATTGAATATCGAAATACTAAAGATTTTATGGGGAACTGGATTAAGAAGCCTTTTTATAAAACGAAGGAAGATTCCAGAAATCTTGGTCACGGAAATGAATCTGTCCTGCTGCTTTTGGAAAGTATGCCAAGTTTTTTGAAACGCAGAAATGTTATAGAAGCAATCAGCAGACATATGGGATTCAGTGATTTAACGGATACGGAAATGATGAATTATTCAAATTTCCTGCAGAATCCACTTGTGCCGCTAATTCAGCTTGCAGATGAGACTGCGTCGGGCTGGTGGGATTGTTGATTTATCAAATTAACTAGACTCGGTCGATGAAATCGACCTCGGAGCCGGTTTTAAGGATGAACCTAAATGAACGCAGTGCGTTCATTTTTAACGGTTCTTCGATTATAGGCTGGTGGGATTGCTGACTTTTCGAATTAACTAGACTCGGTCGATGAAATCGACCTCGGAGCCGATTTTTAAGGATGAACCTAAATGAACGCAGTGCGTTCATTTTTAACGGTTCTTCAATTATAGGCTGGTGGGATTGTTGATTTTATCAAATTAACTAGACTCGGTCGATGAAATCGACCTCGGAGCCGATT
>JAFOCI010000016.1 GCA_017381365.1 Treponema sp. | reverse complement strand
TCTGAAATCTTTTATTGTCATTAGTGATTCTTTCAATGTCATTTTTTTCTCCGAAAGAATTCTAATGCTTTTTTAGATTTTTAAATACTATACTTTGTTTAGTATTTATTTTAAAAGTATTTAAAATGCGTTTGCCCTGATTCTTACCTTATTCTCACTTTTTATTTTTTCTGATAAAATGCAGAAAGGACATGCAGGCTGCGGACAAGATGCTTGGGGCAGACTCGAAGAAATCCGTGTAATTCAATTTTTTCATGTTAATGGAGTTATTATGAAAAATTATTTTTCAAGCAATGCGCTTTTTACAGATTTTTACGAGTTAACAATGGCTCAGGGCTATTGGAAAGAAAACATGAATCAGAAGGTTGTTTTTGACATGTTCTTCCGCAGAAATCCTTTTAACGGAGGATTTTCTATTTTAGCCGGCAACGAAACTTTGCTGGATGCAGTAACAGAATTCCGATTCAGCGATGACGACATTGAATTCCTTAGAACTCAGAAAATTTTTGAAGAAGGCTTTCTTGAATTCCTTAAAGACTGGCATTTTACCGGCGACCTTTACACAATGGATGAAGGAACTGTAATTTTCCCTCAGGAACCTCTTGTACGAATCCACGCAAACCTTATTGAAGCACAGATTCTTGAAGGTCTTATTCTGAACGTTGTTAATTTCCAGAGTCTTATTGCTACAAAAACAGCCAGAGTTTATCTTGCAGCAAAGGGCGCTCCAATCATGGAATTTGGACTTAGACGTGCACAGGGACCAGACGGTGCCATGAGCGCAACAAGAGCCGCATACATTGGTGGTGCTTCCGGCACATCAAATACTCTTGCTTCAAAGATTTATGGAATTCCAGCCATGGGAACAATGGCACACTCATGGATTATGAGTCACTCTTCTGAGCTGGAAGCTTTCCGTGAATATGCAAAAATCTATCCACAGAACGCAGTTTTCCTTATTGATACATACGATACTCTTAAATCCGGCATCAAAAATGCTATTATTGCCGGCGGCGAGCTTGTAGCAAAAGGTTACAATTTTGGCGTACGTCTTGATTCAGGAGACATTTCGTACCTTACCCGCGAAGTACGAAAAGAACTTGACCGCGCAGGTTTTCCACAGGCAAAAATCAGCGTTTCAAATGAACTTACAGAAGAAATCATTTCCACACTTGTTGCAAACGACGCGCCAATCAACAGCTGGGGCGTTGGAACTCACATGGTAACAGGTGGAAACGAATCTTCGTTTACTGGCGTATACAAGCTTGCTGCCCGTCACGATAAGGCTACAGATGCAATGGTACCTGCCATGAAATTCAGCGATAACCCTGCAAAAACTACAAACCCTGGCATCAAGAACGTTTACCGCCTTTACGATGAAAACGGAATGGCAGCCGCAGACATTCTTGCCCTTGATGACGAAATTGTAGAAGCTGGCAAAGAATACCGATTCTATCATCCGATGGTTGATTACCGTCAGTTCAGCTACAAGGCAGCAAATGTTGAGCCGCTTCTTAAGCTCCGCCTTAAGAATGGAGAGCGCACATCTCCAAGAGTTCCAGAAGCAGAACAGCTTAGAATTGCCCGCGAAAATATGCAGAAACAGCTTGCTTCCCTTGATGAAAGCTACAAACGCATTTTAAATCCTCACATCTACAAAGTTTCTATCACAGAAGAACTTAAAGATTTGAAAATGGATTTCATCAAGAAAAACATAAAATAAGTAGTCTGAATTTCGCTCTAAATAAAACGCTGAACATTTGTACAGCTCAATGAACTGCGACTTAAACAGAAAGATGGCTGTCCAATAAGTTTGCACTACGGTGGTTGAGTTTATCGAAACCACCACATTTAGTGTAGCAGTCATTTCGACGAGTGGTTTCTGAGCCCTTCGACAGGCTCAGGAACACTCGTCGAAGGGCTCAATGAGCGCTACACTCATTACTTTTGGGTCAGCCTCTTTTTTTAACCCAAAATTCCAGATATATACAAAAATTAATGCCGCAATATTTCCACCATTCAAAACAAATAAACGCCCCAGCACAAGCATCAGAGAGGAATTCCATCCGCCACACCAATAAAAAAACTGTACAATCTGAAAAAATCGGATAATAATAATAATAACGAAACAAAATCAAATTTTATAAAGAGAGAGGCCTATGCAGACAGAAATGACAAATCTTCTTTCCAGGGGAAACACAGCAGAAATTTTTGATTACTCGGAAAATAAGATTCTTAAACTTTTTAACAAAGATTATCCGGAACTGGCCATCAACCATGAATTTGAAAATTCAAAAATTATTTTTAATTTGGGCATAAAAACTCCAAAAGCTTATGAAATCACTGACTGCAGCAAACGAAAAGGAATTGTTTACGATAAAATTGAAGGAACAACAGTTCTTCAGATAATTTTAAAGCTTATGAAAACTGCAGAAACAGACAAATCTGTTATTAGCGAAATAAATTCATATTTTGAAAAATTTGCTCGGTTCCATAAAAATTTCATCAGCAAGACTACAGACAATCCAAATCTGATGAACTACAAGGATTTTCTGCGTATTTTTGCTCGTGATAAAAAGGACTTTCTTGAAAAAATTGATGCGCTGCCAGACGGAAATAACGTTCTGCACGGGGATTTTCATCCAGACAACCTGATGCTTGGAAAAGACAACGAACTGTATCTTATAGACATGATGAATGTCTGCAAGGGGCCAGCCGAATATGATATTGCACGAACTTATTTTCTTTTAGGCAGCAACAAACAGATTCAGCAGGACTACCTTAAACTTATGAAAACAGATTTTGAAAAAATAAAGCCTTTCCATGAAATCATCAGTCTTCTGAGAAACAGAGAAATGGGCCTTGAGTAACGATTTCTGATTATTTTTCTTCCAGTTTCTTTTTAGCTTCAAGAGTTTCTTTTGTCTGGCGCACAAGACGCTGGGCAAGCATTTTGCTTAAAAAGATTCCGTAGTGAGGATTTTTGCGGATAAGCATCATAAAATCTGCCTTTGGAACTTTAATAAGGCGACTGTTGCCAACAGAAACAACAGTTGCAGTTCTGCGGTCGTTCAAAAGGAATGCCATTTCTCCAATAAACAAGTCATTGGGAGTAAGAACAGTTGTAAGCTTGCCCTTACAGTAAATTGCAAAACGACCAGAAAAAATAAAGTACAGGTCGTTAGACATTTCTCCTTCCCTGCAGACAATTTCCTTATTTGTATATTCAATTGTAGCAAAAGGCTGAATGATTTCAGGAATATCATTTGACTTATTACGCTGATTAGCGATTACAAAAGTAACCTCATTACCTTTGTCATTATAAGTCATTGAATGAACAAGTTCCTTGCTCATTGCAATTCCTCTGCCGTGAAATTCATCTTCACCGCTAAGCTTAGCAGCACTTTTCCAGTCAAAACCGTTACCGTCATCACGGATTGCAAATTTAGATGCAGTTTTTCCAAGTATATAAGAAACATGAATTTTTCGATTACGATATTTAGGATCTTTTGCGCGGGTTTCAATAAGTTCTACCATATCACCGCCATTCATCAGCCATGCAGTTTTATCCTGATATGTAATTTCCAGATTTCCATGTTCAAGAGCATTATTCAAAAGTTCACTGAAAGTAAGCTGAAGACTAACACGGTCATCTGCACTGATTCTGTTTGTGTTGTAAAGATAACTGATAAGAAAGTTCGTATAGAACCGAAGATCCATTCCATCATTTCCGCACACAAACTGACCAGCTTCCTGACCACCAATAATATCTCTCATCCCTCTGTTAAAGAGAAACTGCTGATTCTGATATAAAATACGAATTATCCGGCTAAAGTGCTGCAAAAAATTCTGAAGAGTCTGAATAGAAAGCATATTCATATCTTTCCGCTCTTCAAGTTCCTCTACCTGCTGGCGGTTTTTACAAATTGCAATAACTCCTCCGTAATGAAGCCATGCATCTTTATTGATAACTTCAAGAATTTTTTCACAATCAATTTCCTGACTGGAAAAATCAAGAACCTTTATTTCAGGCAACTCATAATCAATAAAACGGATTATTTCTTCCATTTCAGAATAGATTTCCGCAGTAAAAAAATCTGGATAAATTTTACATACATTCCGAACAGTTTTTATTACGTCTGGATTTGTTGATGCAGTTAATACTTTTTTCATAAAATTTCCTCTGCTGATTTTTAATTATGGCAAATATTCAAGATTAACATTTTTAAGTGCAGTCATAAGCCGCATTTTTGTTTTTTCATCGCCATCCGTAAGCACTTCCAGCTTTTTTCGAGCGGACTTTCTGTCGCTGTTATCCTGATAATTACAGGTACAAGTATATCCATAATAACCATGTTTTTTTGCATGTTCAATAATAACTTCAACAGGAGCGTAACAAAGGGGACGAATTATTGTAACTGGAAATTTGTCATATTTTAACCGAGGAATCATTGTACTCAAAACGCCTTTATGGAGTGCATTCATCAGAACTGTTTCAAGAATATCATCCAGATGATGACCAAGACAGACCTTATTGTAACCATTTTTCGCAGCGTAACGATTAAGCTCAAGCCGCCGCTGAGAAGAACACCAGTAGCAGCTCATCTTTTGACCAGGCTTTACCCGCTCAAGAGTATTCAATTCTAAAACCTTAAAATCCACATTCCATTCTTTAAAAGCTTCAAGAATGCCTTGTGGCAAAGGAGATGCAAAATCTGTGTGAATGTAAAGTGCTGTAAAAGTAAAATCGCAGTTTGGACGACGCATTCTGTTTGCAAAATATTCAATAAGAGCCGTAGAATCCTTACCACCGCTAGCTCCAATTAAAATCTTGTCACCAGGTTCAATGAGTCTGTAATCAAAAATAGCTTTGTCAATCAGCGAATAAAGTCTGTTTTTTTCCATAAAAAATTAGAAGGGCGCCTGCCCTACGCTTCAGCCATCGGTGGTTTCGCCAGGCTCAACCACCGCCGTCTTACGCTACCCCTCTAGCGGGGCAACTTCGTTTCCCCGCAACGCCCCTTTATCTGCACAAAAAAGAACCGCTTACAGCAAGAACGTTTTCACAATCTTTATATTGAGAGACATTTTCATCGTTTATGCCGCCAGTTACAATAAATTTGCAATCTGCATACGGACCAGAAAGAGCCTTAAGATATTTTACGCCACCAAGAATTTCCACAGGAAAAAGCTTTAATGCATAAAGCCCAAATTCCATAGCCTGTTCAATTTCGCCAGGTGTCGCAACCCCTGGAAAAATCGGAAAATCCCGGGAAACACAATATTTTACAGTTTCTGGATTAAACCCTGCGGTAAGAATGAACTGAGCTCCAGATTTAATTGCTCTTCTGGCAAGCTTTGAACTTGTAATTGTTGCTGCCCCCACAAGAATTTCAGGAACTTCATCACGAATCGCACGAATACACTCATCGCTGCCTTCATAATTTTCCCTATCCCGGTAAGCAATTTCCATTGCCTTTACGCCATTTGCAAAAAGACGTCTGGCAATAACAACAGCTTCTGCTGGCAACGTTGTCTGAACAACAGCAATGCTTCCAGCTTCTTCCAATAATTCTGTAAGTAAAATCTGTTTTTTCATTGTCATTCTATCTCTGAATTCTTCCGTTTCCATTCCCTTTCATAAGAACTTCAACTTCATCCTTTGTTGCAAGATTAAAATCACCAGGAATTGAATGCTTAAGACAACTTGCAGCGGCAGCAAAGTCAAGAGCCTTGCGCTCACCGTCAGCAGAATCTTCAAATTCCGTAAGCCCGTAAATAAGACCGGCCGCAAAACTGTCTCCTGCCCCAACCCGTTCAACAATATTTTCAATATCGTAATGTGCAGATTCATAAAATCCATGTTTTCCGCAAAGAACTGCAGACCAGCCGTTTCTGTCGGCACTATAACTGTGGCGCAATGTAACCGCAACAGACTTTACGTTTGGAAACTGATTTTTTACGTCATCACAAAGATGATGGTAACTTTCACATGGTGTATTGTAATTTTTTAACTGAATGCCAAGACAGTTCTGAATATCTTCCTCGTTGGCAATAAGGACATCTGCCATTTTTGCAAGTTCAGTCATAACGTCTTTTGCAGCTTTTCCGTATTTCCACAATTTTTTTCGATAATTCAAATCAAGACTAATTACTGTCCCTGCTTTTTTTGCTTCTTCCATACCACGAACAACAGAAAGCATGGAATTCTCGCTGACAGCAGGACTGACACCAGAAACATGAAACCAGCCTGCTTCTGCAAAAACGGATTTCCAGTCATATTCGTCCGGACAGGAAACTGCAAAACAGCTTCCGTCTCTGTCATAAATAACCTGGCTTGACCGCTGACACCCACCGTCTTCCAGAAAATAGATTCCAAGACGGCCTTGTTTAACTACAGACTGAACATCAACACCATAATAACGGAGAGAATTTCCTGCTGCACGACCAACCGCATTGTCTGGCAACGCCGTTACATAAACAGTTTTTTTTCCAAAAATAGAAAGAGAAACAGCAACATTTGCTTCACTTCCACCAAAAACTGATTCAAGAAATGAACTTTGAAAAAATCTTTCTTTTCCAGCTGGCTTTAACCGAAGCATCAATTCGCCAAACAATACAATTTTTTTCATATTTTATTTTTTTGCCTTTGCAGAAGCTTTAGTTATGCCAACCTTGTAAGTCCAGTAGATACCTGTTGACCAGCAGTCTCTGGAAGTTCCGTCAAATGCTACGCGATTTTCAATGTTCAAGTAGCCAGAGAATGTATGTCTTTCGTTAAGTCTTAAAATAATCTCTGGTCTGAAGTCAAGAATATGTCCTGTACCCCAGTTCTGACGTTTAAGATAAACATTATAAATATAATAATCATCCCATCTTGTATCCTTTGAACCAACTGCAAAAGACGACCACGCACTTAATGTAAAGCGTTTTGTAATATCCCACTGGAAAAGACCGCCAGCATACCATGCTGGAGTATAATATTCATTTTCAAAGAAGTTGATAGAACCTTCTGGTCTGATAGTAATTCCAGGCTTTTCAAACTTGATTGTCATTGCAGCACCAGTACTAAATGACGAATTACTGTTTGAACTGCCAATTCCGTCCCATGCACTGTATACGTCAAAACAAAACTGATTTACATTGAAGCTTGCTCCAGCGTAGAAATTTCCAGCAGTCTGGAATAAACCTTCATAAGCTAAAGCTAATTTAAATGCAGAGAAATCAAGTGCAAGTCCCATGTTAGAACGGAAACTGTCTGTATTTGTTCCATCTGGAATAGCGGCACCAGCTTCCATTTTAAAGTTGTCTTTAAATTCCTTTCTCCAGCGAACACCAATAGCTTTTTTTGCATATTTATTTGCATAAGGAATAAAACCTACAACATCTGCAGAACCAGGGGCATCAGGAATAAACTGATATTCTCCAACAGAACCGTGACGGTCATCATAACCTGTACTAAAGCCACCCTGACGAACATGTGCATCTGCTTCCCAAAGCCATGAGCCAAAACGAGGAGCCGGTCCAACCTGCCAGTTTAATTTTGTACCAATACCAAAATCAAAACCATCTAGAAATTCAGGATGCCACACAAAATTTACATAATAATCATCTGTAAGTGTCTGTCCGTTTTTATATCCGTTGTAAACATTAAATAACGAAGAATTCAAACCATACTTATTGTATAAGTCACTTGCAACTATACCACTGAAATTTGCATCTATCAGCTTCTTTTTTTCTGCTATAACTAAAGCACGTATATAACTGTCAAGGCTAGTTCCAATATTCAATACCTGATAGTAACTTTCAGGATCCTGATGATATCCCATAAGATACCCCAAAGCACTTCTTGGCGTATTCTTAATTGTGTAACTGTCTACATAACCACCATCCTCTTTGTAAAGAGGAATTGAAATTTTAATTTTATTATCTGCAGTATTATTTATAAATTCGTTATTTATCTGAATCGGGTTATCATATTCAAATTCATTATAATATGGGATGTAATGAGTCTTATATGGTGCCCATTCTGCAAGAGCACCCCAGTTTAACATTCCTTCAAGAGTAAACTGATTTACATCAAGACGAGCCTGAATTGTATCTACAAAACCATAATATGCAGAATTACCGCACAACGGTGTTCCAAAACCAGTAAAAACATTGTTTTCAAATCCGGCTTCCTGCATTACCTGACCAAATGAAAGTGATACAGCAAAAATAAAAGCAGAAACGCCTGCCAAAACCTTTTTCATTGTTTACCTCTATGATATGTAAAAATTAACTATAATTAGTTCGAATTTTAATTGGTAATTCATAAAATTGATTTTTATAATCCCATTTGCATTATGAAAATACTGCCAGTCAGAAAGCGACTGTCAAAACCGCTAGCTAGCGTTGCTATATTCGCAAGTCGGCAGGGAAACTATCGTTTCCGACTTGCGAATGTTTTTGCC
>JAFOCI010000083.1 GCA_017381365.1 Treponema sp. | reverse complement strand
GCGACCTTTAGAAATAAAGTGTTATGCCCGACGTTAGACAGAAAGAACTTTGGCGAATCCATTGACCTTACGGGATGAACATGTTCATTATCCAAGAATATAAGAGTTGGTAAATTGCCGAATGATCTTTCCTGCTTTTTTTTCTTGACAGGAGACACAACATATAAGGGATTGGAAAGGCACCGAAGGTGTTGTTTTGCAGAAGCTGAACATAGAGAAGCTGCTGCAAAACAATGAAGGCGATAGCCGGAACCTTGGAAAGCCCGACCCGAACGAAGTGAGGGGATTGCCCGTAAAAAAAAATCTATCGTATGAACATGCAGTCACCGTAACTGAAGAATCGGTAACGGTTTTCTACGGCTTTTTCGTAGGCGGAAAGGATATTTTCACGGCCGGCAAAGGCGCTTACAAGCATAATGAGGGTGCTTTCTGGTGTGTGGAAATTTGTGAACATCTGGTTAACAACCTTAAATTTATAACCCGGATACATGAAGATGCGGGTGCTGGAAGTACCTGCTTTAACGATGCCGTTTTCATCACTGGCTGATTCCAGGGTGCGGACTGAAGTTGTTCCGACTGCAAGAATTGGGCGGCCTTCTTTTTTTGCCTGATTGATTTTGTCGGCGGTAATCTGTGGCACTGTAAAAACTTCTTCGTGCATTTTGTGGTCTTCGATTTTTTCTTCGCGGACTGGCAGGAAGGTGCCAAGACCAACGTGAAGAGTTACAAATTCCCGGTCAATGCCTTTTTCTGTAAGGCGGGCAAGCATTTCTTCTGTAAAATGCAGGCCGGCTGTAGGGCAGGCTGCGCTTCCTGTTTCCTGGGCGTAAACGTTCTGGTAACGTTCTGAATCTTCGTCGGTGTCGCTGCGCTTGATGTATGGCGGAAGAGGAATGTGGCCGTTGCGCTCAAACCATTCTTCTGTGATTACAAAATCAAAGTGCATTGCGCGGAATTCTGTACCGGCGTTTCCAGGGTGGTCGATGATTGTGCCTATGGAACCGTCAGGAAAACTGTAGCGCATGCCGGGTTTCTGTTTTTTTGCGCCTTTTACCATTGTATTCCAGACATGACCTTCACGGTCAATCTGATTTAAAAACATGAATTCCTGTTCTCGTCCTGTTGTTTCCTTGATTCCGTAACAGCGGGCGCGGCGTACTTTTGAGTTGTTGAAAATCATAAGTGTGCCAGGAAGGATTAAATCCGGCAGGTCTGCCATTTGATGATGTTCCACTGCGCCTGTCTGACGGTTCAAAAGCATAAGCTTGTCCTGTCCGCGTACTCCACTTGGATGCTGGGCGATAAGTTCTTCTGGCAAATTAAAATTAAAATCTGTTAAAAGCATAAATTTCTCTATCTATAAGCTATAATTATTTTTAGAACAGAGTGCTCTGTTCCGTGTTTGTTTTTCCGTATTCAAGTCCAAGATGCTGGTAACCTTTTTCTGTTACGATGCGGCCCCGGGTTGTGCGCTGCAGAAGACCACATTGAATCAGGTATGGTTCGTAGTAGTCTTCTAATGTATCCTGACTTTCGCCGATGGAAATTGCAAGAGTTTCTGCACCGACTGGACCTCCGCCAAAATTTGTGATTATTGTGCGGAGAATTTCGCGGTCAATGTGTTCCAGTCCAAGCTCATCAATTTCCAGACGGTTAAGTCCTGCTTTTACAACTCCTGTTGTTATGGAAGCCTTTCCCATTATTGCAGCATAATCCCTCATTCTGCGAAGTACTCTGTTTGCAACGCGTGGAGTTCCTCTGGAGCATTGGCCCATAAGAAGGGCTGCGTCTTCTTCTACTTTTATGCCTAAAAGATTTGCAGACCGTTTGATTACCTGAGCCAGTTCTTCTTTTGAATAATATTCAAACCGCTGGATGATACCAAAACGGCTGCGGAGAGGGCTTGCAACGGCTCCTGCCTTTGTTGTTGCGCCTACAAGAGTAAATCGCGGAATTGGAATTCGCACCGTACGAGCGGCTGCGCCTTGCCCGATAATCCAGTCAAGTTCGTAATCTTCCATGGCGATGTAAAGCATCTCCTCGATGGTGTGCTTTAATCGGTGGATTTCATCAATAAAAAAAACTGTACCTTCTGTGATTGTAGAAAGAATTCCCACTAAATCCTTTGGTTTTTCAAGGGCAGGGGCGCTGGTAATTTTAAAATCTGTGCCAAGCTCTCTGGCTGTAATCTGAGCAACTGTTGTTTTTCCAAGTCCTGGCGGTCCGATTAAAAAAAGATGATCAAGGGGTTCGTTACGTTCTTTTGCGGCTTTTATAAAAACATCAAGGTTTTCTCGTACTTTTGCCTGACCGATAAAATCATTTAAAAGCTGGGGGCGAAGATTTATGCCTTTTTCTGCATCGTCGTCAAAGCTGTCAAAGGTTTTGTCGCTGCGGACAATATGGAGAAATTCGTCATCTTTGCTGTTCATGGTTTCTAAAGAGCTCATCTAGCCATCTCCATAAGTGCCGTACGGAATACTGCATCTTCTTTTTCTGTCTGAGTTTTTTTACCAAACTCATCAGCTTTTGAAAGATTTGTAACTGTTTCTGAAACAATTTTTTCTGCAAGCTGACGTTCGTAGCCCATGTCGCACAGGGAATTAACAACAACTGAATATGGGCTGTTTTTAGGAATGCGTACTGTTTCTGTTTCTGGAATTGTAAGTTTTCCTTTTAGTGAAAGCATCATTTTTGCGGCTGTTTTTTTGCCTACGCCTGGAATTTTTTCCAGAACAGCAACTTCGCCGCTTTCAAGAACCTGAATGAGTTCCTTTACAGAAACGCTGCTCATAATTTTTACGGCAGCTTTTGGCCCGATTCCATCTACTTTCAGAAGGTCCAGAAAAAGATTTCGCTCTTCCAATGTAGCAAAGCCGTATAGATCCATTCCGTTTTCATAATGATTCATGTAGGTGTATACTTTGCCCTGATTTCCAGCTGGCGGAAATTCTTCAAGGCATTTATCCGGTACGCACACATCCCATTCGATTCCATGTGTATCTATAAAAAGCTGGCGAGGAAACTTTCCTGTTATTGTTCCTGAAAGACTATTAAACATATTTGTAGTGTATCAGAATTACGTTAACTGCTCAAAGGAATATCGCATTAAGTTTAAAAATTGCTGGCAAAGAACAGGGTTGTATTCAGTTTTTCCGGCAGCTTTACGGAATTCCAGTTCAGCTTCTTCAACGTAGGCTTCTATGTCGTTTGCTTTGAGTGGCAATTTAATTCCAAGCATTTTGTTTTCTAAAGAAAGACATCGCAATGTAATTTTTCCAGAATATGCAATCTTAAGATTTGTGATGATACTTTTTTCAGAATCTGTAAGGAATGCAAAACTTGCTGAAGTATCTGTAATTTTGTGTGCAGGACCTACTCGGCGGAAAATTTCCAGATCCCAGTCATTTAGAGGAACACGGATATTTGTTAAAACGCATTTTTCTGGAATTTCTGTAAAATTCTGAAGTTTTATGTATTTTATTTCGTTTGGACTTTTGAATTCCAGCGTTGAATCAAGAGCAAGCAACACTGCGTAAAGAGTGTTTTTGTTTTCTGAATCCAGAATGTTTCCCCCGATTGTTGCTATATTTCGTACAAATGGGTTTGCTATGGATTTCATTGCTTCTATCAATATTTTAGGTAAATGTCTTTCACCTAATGCAAGAATTTCTGAAATAGTGGTAGAAGGCCCAAATTCAATATATCGTTCATGTTTTTCAATGTGGTTGAATTCGTGAATCAGTGTTGTTGAAATCATTTTTTCTGGCATTTCTTTTATTGCCGTACAGCTTCCGACTATTTTTAAATTTGCAATAGTTTTCATTTGATAGAAAAGTTCGTTTAGATTTCTTGCATAAAAGATATTTGTTTCTTTATTCATTTGAATTCCCTGTTAAACTGAATTAAATTCCTGTTCTTTTGTTGTAGGCTTCAACAGCATAAAGAATACCGTTTATTAAAGTGTCAATATCTGTACAACATGGAGACAGATGTTCTACCTGCTCTCTTATAGAGGTTCTGGTTGGCTTTTCTTTTGCAATTAATACAGAGGCGGCTGCAAATATTTTGCCAGCATTGCAATAACCGCATAGTTTTATTCCAGCTTTTGAAAAACCTTTCAATATGTCCTGATATGCTTCTGTTTGCTTAAAGCTTTCTAATGTTTCGATTTCCTGATTCATCGCAATTCCTACCGGAATTTTGCATGAGGGTACAGGTTTTCCGTTGTAGAGAATAGTGCAGGAACCGCAATGACCTGTTCCACAACCAAGTTTAACGGAAAATAATTTTTCTTTCCGAAGGACAGATAAAAGATCCTCCGAAGGTTGAGCTTGTATTATGGTTTTTTTTCCGTTTAATGTAATTGTAAAATTCATTATTCAACCTCTTTTTCGGAATTATCTGATTCAACTTGCTGTTCAATAGAATTTTCGGAACCTTCGATTTCTTCTACAGGTTTAATGTTTCCATTTTTCAAAGTTTCAAGTTCAGAAATTATTTCCTGGGTATTATCAAGAGTTTTTTCATATAATTGCAATTCCGTGCAAGGCAGCTCTTCTAAAGTTCTTGATAGTGCCAGTGTAACTGCTGATGAAAAAGCGGCTGGAATAAGGTTATGAACTAATTTTCCAATCTGGCACGGAGGATTTTTAGATTCTAGAAAAGAAATTTGAAGTTTATCGTAAGAAACTGTGAAATCTTTTACAAGCCGCTCCATTTCCTGCTGAATCGCAAGTCTGACACTGTTTTCTGCTGCTTTAAGAGAAAGAATTTCTCCGCAATCTATGGCAATCCAAATTCCATTTATTTTTTCATGATAAGTATCTGCATTCATTTCAACTTCTACGATAGCTGCTCCGAATGAAGTTGATTGAAATGGATAACCGTTGAATTTTTCTTTTTTCCATTGATTTTTCATTGCTGGCGTTACGGTTTTTCTGGAAATAATTGGCAGAGCAGATGTTTTTCGTTTTCTGTTAATTTCTTCACAGGCTCTTTTCAAAAGAACTGTCATAATGCTTATATCATTGTAAAAAGTCTCTGGCATAAAGGTTTCTTCTACAACCGCATATTCTGGATTTATGGTAATTTTGTTTTGATCAATTAAAAGTATTTCACTTGCAATTTTTTTCCAGATTGCACAGTTTGTTGCTGATGGATTTATGGCATTAATGAGAAGATTTTCATCTTCGTCAAAAATTAATTCAATTTTTTCTTCTGTTAAAGGAAACTGAGTTCCATAAAAACAAGCTCCATCGTAAGCTACGCTAAGACCAATACCTCTTCTTGGTAATGAAAATATTGTTGAGCCATTGTTTTTTCTATTATACATAGAATTCAGATGAAAGGACGCATATTTACGGTTAAAATCGCTTTGCCTGATAATTGTTTTCAATGTTTCTATTGGTTTTGCCAGTTTGTAAAGAAAGGGAGATTCAGAATTTTTTGGATCCAGACAGATATTTTTAATGCGTAATTCATCAGGAAGTATAGAAGTTTTTTCTGCAATGTGCTGAATATGGTTTTCCAGTGAATAAAACGCCTGAGAATCAATGAGCTCAGTGTATATTGAAGTCGGGGGATTTTCTGAAGAATGGATACGTACAGTTATGGAAAGGTTTTCAACGTTGTAAACGCCACAGCTGGCAATTGCCAGTCTGTCTGCAATTTCCTGAGAAAATGGATTTGAATAACCTGCGTCACAATCAACTGTAATGCGCATGGCTTTAATTGTTCCGTCTTCCTGTATAGCACTTTGATAATGTATCTTTGTATTCACACCAGGATTCATATATGTATCCTGTTCTTCTTTTGTAAGAATAAGTTTTACAGGCTTTTCTGTAAGAATTGCTGCTAATGCAGTCTGAACAGATAAAAGGGTACATCTGAAAATTCCATCATTATTATCAGTCTGTGAAAGTGTTTTTTGAATTACTATTTTTTCTTCGTCTATATTAAGCACTCTGGCAAGGTTTTTAGAAAGATTTGTAGACCATTGAGTTGTGGTCATTACATATAATTTAGAACCTTCTTTTGCACAGAAAGCACCAGAAGGTTCCAGCCATTCTGGGTTCTGTTCTGTAAGCTTCCATGTATCAGATATCTGATATTTTGAAACTGCATATTCCTCTTTTATTATCTCTTCATCATCAGTATATGCAAAAAATCCTGTATTTACTGTTCTTTTTGCAAGAAGCCTCTCAACGTGTTCCAAAGGACTTATGTTTTCTACTGCATTTTCAATCTGGCTAGGCTGTGTGTAGCTTGATTTTCTGTCAACGGCCGGAAGTTCATCCAGTGCCGGAAGAATATTCATCATATCTACAAAATCTGCGATTTCACCGTCTTTTGAAATTTCCTGATTCGGAAATTTTATTATAGGGTGATTATAATTGCGTTTTGCGTTCTGCAAGGCTGATTCAATAGTTGTGATGTCAAAAGTAATCTGAATTTCTTTTGCCAGCTGTCTCGCCGTTTCCAAATCTGGTCCACAGACAATTCCAACAGGCTGACCTATATAGTGAACTTTTTCATTGCAGAATACACGAGAAGTTGTATTCAATGTCTGAATTTCGTTTACGCCGGGAATATCTCTTGCTGAAAAAAAGAAATAACCTTCCGGCAAATCAGAAAAGTTGATGTTTGTTATTTTTCCTGTAGGCAAAGGACTTCTGACAAGGGCAGCGTAAAGCATGTCATTTTTTTCACAGTCGATGAAATATTCCTTGGAAAGGTAAGAACTTCGGGAAACTCTTTTTTTTGATTTAACTTTCTTTTTTGTTTCAGGCATGATTTTCTGTTCCTATTTTGATTACTGCGTCAATGACTTGTTGAGCCATATAGGCGGTCATATCCGGCCAGAGAGGAATTGAAATTGTTCTGTCATAGTTATCTGCTGCGCAGGGATAATTTTCTGGTGTAAATTCAGGATAAAGGTTTTTCCAGTAAGTAAAATTAAAAAGAGGAATAAAGTGAACTGAAATGCCTATACCTTCTTTCTGCAGAAGCTTTGCAAAAGCATTGCGGTCGATTTTAAGTTTTTCGGGAATGATTCTCATAAGGTACAGATGCCAGCTGTTTCCTTCGCCGTCTGGAGGCAGCTGAATGAAATCAAGCTTTGAGAAGGCTTCATTATATTTTTGTACAACAGTTTTTCGCTTTTCAAAAAAATCTTCTGCACGTTTCAGCTGTTCAACACCAATAGCTGCAAGAATATCAGGAAGATTGAATTTATATCCAGGGGCAACAATGTCGTATTCCCAGCTGGCTCTTGGAGAAGTGTAACGGTCCCAGGTTGTGCGGTCCATTCCGTGCATCCGCATTTTTATCATCTGTGCGGCCATTTCTTTGTTTCTTGTGCAAACCATGCCGCCTTCGCCAGTTGTAATGGTTTTAGTAACGTAGAACGAAAATACTCCAGCATCGCCGATTGTTCCTGCGTATCCCAGCTCTGTTTTTGAAGGGAAGGAGTGGGCTGCGTCTTCAATTACTTTTACATTATATTTTTTTCCAAGGCGGCAGATTTCTTTCATGTTGCAGAGGTTTCCTGCAATATGAACAGGAACGATTGCTTTTACGGTTTTTCCTGCAGGCGATTTTAAGATTTTTTCAACTTTGGCAGGGTCAATGCTGTAGGAATCAGATTCAAGGTCTGCAAACAATACGTCTGCACCAAGATGGCGGGCGCAGGTTGCAGTGGAAACAAAAGTGTATGGCGTTGTAATTATGCTGGTTCCAAGGCCAACGCCACAGGCTTCCATGGCAAGAATCATTCCGCTGGTGTTTGAATTTACCGCAAGACTAATTACTTCCCCAGATTCCAGATTTTCGGACTTTCTGTTTGCAAGAATTTCTGAATCTCTGTTCATAAATGCAGAAAAATCCTGCTCAAACTGCAGGGCATATTTGCCTGTTGTAAGCCAGCCGGAACGCAAAACTTCAAGGACGGCATTTTCTTCTGCTTTTGAGATTGAGGGTCTTGAAAAAGGAACTTTTAATGAATCTGCGTCAGACATAATTATCCTCTGTTTTTGTAATATTCTGCCAGAGAATTAAATTCCCTGCACAGAATTTTTATCAAATATTCTTTGTTTCTGTAAATATCAAAATCCGGAACTGAATTTTCGGGGCACTGGCATACAGGCTTAAGTTCCGAAAGCAGTTTTTCCAGTCTTTCTGGCGTAAAGTCAAGATTCTTAAGCTTAAGAATTTTTGGATATTCAGTTTTCTGAGGTTCTTCTTCGTCAAGCCACAATGGTTCAACTGAACGCTCTCCTTTGCGCTTGCCTACAATTTTTATTTCAATGTCTTTTTCTGGTTCAAGACCGCTGAATTTTATAATCTGTTTTGCAAGGTCAATGATTTTTATACGTTCGCCCATATCAAGAAGGTAGGATTCGCTGTTTTTGCCAACGCCGCCGGCCTGTAGTACAAGGGAACAGGCTTCTGGAATTGTCATAAAATAACGCTCCATGTCTTCACTTGTTACTGTTACAGGACCTCCGTTTTTAATCTGCTCCATGAACAGTGGAAGAATTGAACCCCGGCTTCCAAGAACGTTTCCAAAACGCACGAACATGAATTTTTTGTCGCCTTCAGCTTTTTTTGCTGTGTCCAGAACAAGTTTTTCGCAAATTAGTTTTGAAACGCCATAAACGCTGGAAGGATCAACTGCCTTATCAGTAGAAATAAGCACAAATCTATGTACGTTATGCTTAAGGCTGGCATCCAGCAGATTTTTTGTGCCAAATACGTTGTTTGCAATGGCGGCAACAGGATTTTCTTCCATCATCGGCACGTGCTTGTATGCGGCACAATGGAAAACTACATCACATTTTGTCTGTTCAATGATGTAGTCAGTGTAACTGCGGTCTGCCATATCTCCGATTATCGGAACAATTGCAGCTTTTTCGCCAACTCCTTCTGTCTGCAAAAGGCGAAGTTCCCGGTCAATCTGATAGATTGAATTTTCGCCATGACCAAAAAGGTAAAGTCGTTCCGCACCGCCGCTTAAAAGCTGACGGGCAAGTTCTGAGCCGATGGAACCGCCGGCGCCAGTAATAAGAACTCGTTTTCCTCTAAGGTAAGAAAGGCTTTCCTTTAAGGAAATTGTAACTGGGGTGCGGCCAAGAATATCAAGGGGGTCAATGTCGCGGGTCTGAACAAGATGAGCAGAACCGTTGATGACCTGGGAAATTCCAGGAAGAATTTTTATGTGGGGAAAACCGCAATTTTTTAACGTTTCGTAAATCTGACGGATTTTTTCTACAGGCGCACTTGGAATTGCAATGATAGCTTCATCCTGTTTTTTGCATCGCAAAAGAGCCGTTACATTGGAAATTGGACCGAGAACAGGAATTCCGTCAATTTCCGTTCCAATTAAATTTTTGTCGTCGTCAAGAAATGCGCCTACAGTTCCAAAAACTTTTTTGCGCTTAATGTCATCAGCAATCGTCTGCCCTGCAAAGCCGGCACCAATTATATAGAAAGTTTTGTTTAAATTATCCATTCCTAAACCCAGTTTTTTTAACAGGTCAAATTCTACCTTTAAATCATATTTTATCACAAAACAAATAAAGAAAAAATATAAAAAAAACTAAACTGAAGGAAATGAATATCCGAAAAATAAAAAGAGAAAAGAAATCATAAGGTGGAATTTTATGGGGAAAAAAACATTATTGGCGCTTTTTGCAGGAGTTTTTCTTGGTGCAAACGGCTTTTGCAGCAGTCTGTCTTTTCAGGTGCTTCAGCATAATGACAGTTTGAATGACGTTTGCGAGTCTGCTCTTGTTATTGAAGATGAAATTCTGAGCTATTTTTTTGATAAAGGATTCATTGTTACAAATGTTCCTGCCAGTGTTTCAAAATCTGACGAACAGGATAAAAAGTTCTATCAGAATGGCTACAATGAAGCTGCCGGTGGTTCGTTTGATGATTTCGTTCAGATTAAGTTGTATTTTACAGGCGATGAAAAACAGAATGCAAAAATCGCTCTTGGAAATATGAAAAAAATCAGCTGGAAAGTTGTTTCTGTAGTTACTGGAAAAATTCTTGAAGAAGATTCCCAGGATGTTGAAACAGAAGTTGCTGCTGATAATGAAAAGAATGTGCGCAATTTTGCAAATGAATTTGCAGTACATCTTAATAAAGTTCTGGTAAAAAGATAATAAGGCTATATAAGGAAGGATATTATGAAAAAACTTATAGGAATTATTTGTTCACTTTTGATTTGTGGTACACTTTTTACTTCTTTTAGTCCATCCTTGGATGGCCGTGCAATAGTTGCAGAAGAAGGTGTTTTGCCACAGGGACTTTTTGCAAAAGCATTTGGTTATCTTCCTGGAGATTCAATCAGTGTAACAAGTCTGTCTTCTAAAGAATCAGTTGATATTCTTGTAATCGGAGCTTTGCAGAGTAAGGAAGGAATTGCAATTCTTCTTTCTCCAGAAGCAGCCGTTGCACTTGGAATTTCAAAGACAACAAACAACGTTGTAAAAATTACAAAACGCAGCGGTCAGCTTGATGAAGCTGTAGTTGGAACAGCAGTAATTGGTTCTGCTGCGGAAGATTTTGCTTCTTATGACAATTCTGAAGAAACTGATGATGACGATGAAGAAGTTGCAGAAGAATTTATTGATGAAGATTCTGTTAATTTTGCAGTAGCCGCTGAATCAAAGGTAGAAGAAACTCCTGTAGATTCAGAAGCTGTTGAAGCTGATGTTGAATATATAAGTGCAACAGAGCCTGAAGCTGAAGAAGTTGTTACTGAAGTTGAAAAAGCAGATGAAATTACAGGCGAAAAAGTTGTTGCTGAAGTTGAAAAGGCAGATGAAACTACAGCCGAAAAAGATGTTGTTGTAATTACACCAACAGAAGAAGCTGCAGAAGAGGATTCTTTACCTGAAGAAGCAGTTGCTGCAGCACCAGAAGCAGAAGAAAAATCAGCTGAAGAAGTAGTGGAAGAACCTGTTGAAGATGAAGAAGAGGTTATTGCAGAAGAATATGTAGAAGCAGACGATCTTTACGATTTTGATGATAAAACAGAAAAGGTTGCAGCTCCTTTTGATGAAGCGTTGAACGAAGATTACGATGCCGTAAAACCTGCCGAAGATGCAGTTGCAGCCGTTGAAAAAGCAGAAGAAAGTGAAGCTGAAAAAACTTCAGAAACTTTGGAAGAAGAAGTTATTGCAGAAGCCTTTGATGAGTCTAAGGTTGCGGCAGAAGAAGATGCTGTAGTTGCAGAAACAGAAAAAACATCAGACACAGATGAAGATGAAAGTTACGAGCCAATCGTACTTGTTCCTGCATCTGCTAATCCACCTGTTGCAGAAGAAAAGAATGATGAAGATGCAGAAACAGCTGCTTCTGTTGAAGAAACTGCACAACCCGTTGTTAGCACAGCTTCTGATTCTTTCAATTTTGATAAATATATTGTTTCCAGCCTTTCAGATTTGGAAAAGGGCAAATATTACGTTCAGATTGCAATGCTTGGCAGCGAAGATAATATCCGTTCTACAATCAAAAAGTATGGAAAGCAGTATCCGATTACACTTGTACCTTTGGCAAGTGGAAAAGGTTACCAGTTCCTTATTGGTTCTTTGAACATGGATGAATACGGAACAGTTTTGAACAGATTTAAATCTTACGGTTATAAGGATGCATTCCTTCGCCGCATAAAATAAGACTGAAAGTTATGAAAATTGAAGTCGTGGTTTAAAAATCACGGCTTTTTTTATTTTTCATTGAAAAATCATTTTGCAAGTGGTAATCTATAAACATAAATCTGATAATAAATCAAATAGCGAGGTTATATAAAATGGGAAAGAAAAATCTTGACTGGGGCAATTTGCCTTTTGGTTACATGAAAACGGACAAACGCTTTGTTGCAAATTACAAAGACGGTGCCTGGAACAACGGAAAACTTACTAAGGACAACACAATTAAAATCAATGAATGTGCTGGTGTTCTTCAGTATGCACAGACTTGTTTTGAAGGGCTTAAGGCTTCCACAACAAAAGACGGAAAGATTGTATGTTTCCGCCCGGATTTGAATGCAGACCGCATGGCAGACAGCTGTGCCCGTCTTGAAATGCCAGTATTCCCAAAAGATAGATTTATTCAGGCTGTAAAAGATGTAGTAAAAGCAAACATCGGGTGGGTTCCACCATTTGGTTCTGGCGCTACACTTTATATCCGCCCATATATGTTCGGTTCAAATGCTGTAATCGGTGTAAAGCCGGCTGATGAATATCAGTTCCGCATTCTTGTAACTCCTGTAGGACCTTACTTTAAAGGTGGTGTAAAACCTATTAAGGTTCGCATTTCTGACCTTGACCGTGCTGCTCCTCATGGAACTGGCGATATCAAGGCTGGTTTGAACTACGCTATGTCTTTGCACAATATTGTAGATGCTCATAAATGCGGATATGCAGAAAACATGTATACTGATCCAGCTACTCATACATTTATTGAAGAAACTGGTGGCGCAAACATTCTTTTTGTTTCAAAAGATGGAAAGAAAATCGTAACTCCAAAATCAAATTCTATTCTTCCTTCTATCACACGCCGTTCTTTGCTGGTAGTTGCAAAGGATTATCTTGGTCTTGAAGTTGAAGAACGCCAGGTAAACAAGGAAGAGCTTGCTGATTTTGCAGAAGTTGGTCTTTGTGGTACAGCTGCAGTAATTTCTCCAATCGGTCAGATTGATGATCACGGAAAGTCAATCATGGTTCCAAGCGGAATGGATTCAATTGGTCCAGTTCTTGGAAAACTCCGTGAAACTTTAACAGGAATCCAGATGGGCGAACTTAAAGCTCCAGAAGGCTGGGTTGTTGAAATTCAGTAAGTTTCTCTGATGATTTGAAGAGCGCCGGTTTGCGCAATTCGCAGGGCCGGCGCTTTTTTTGTTTTAATTTAAGATTGTATAATTATTTGCAAGTATGGTTTATATTTTAATTGTTTTGTGATAGATTTTAGGCATGTACTTTCTTTTTATGTTTGTTTTGATACCGGCAGTTCTGATATATGCAAGTCTGAAGACTGAAAATAAGATTATAAATCTTCTTATTGTAATTGGCGGAGTTTGTGGCGTACTTGTAAGTGCAATCACAGCAGTTTTTTCTTATATGCATAGAATTCCAGAATATAATTTTTTCTCAAATTTTGTGTATTATGTTTTAAGAATTTATGGTCTTCCTATGGTGCTTCTTTTTCTTGTTCATATTGTATGTACAAAAGATGACCGTTTAGTACGAATCAAGGCATTTTTTCCTCTTGTTGCGTCTTTTTATGCAATTTACATGCCTTACATCATTGTTTCCAGCGGAAATTCTGCTTATGCCTTTTTTTCACTGTTCATAAAACCTGTTCTTGTTCTTTCAATGATTTTTTTGTGTTCGAGACTTGTGTTCAATATGTATGACGGCTTTGCAAAAAAGTTTATCGGGAAAATGATTGTGAACGGAATTCTTTTTATTGCCGCAGTTTCATTTCCCGCCGTTCTTGAAACAATGTGGCTTTTGCATATTTTAATTCCTGTTTATTATGCTGCTGCCGTTCTTTATGGGTCAGGAGCATTATTTCTGTTTTTCAGAGAATCTAGAAATGGAAATGTCTACTTCTTCTAGTAAAAGTAAAGTGGTAAAAATCATAAAATGGATTCCGGCGTTTTTTATTTTGTGCTGCAGCTGGTATCTTTCCAGTCAGGAAACTATCGAACAGATGCCTGGTTTCTGGAATGCAGATAAGCTTGTTCACTTTATTTGTTTTGGCGGTTTTGCATTCTGGGTGGCATTTGCATGCAACATAAAAACTGCAAAAAAATGGTGGCTTCCTGTTGTTATAATTTCGCTTTATGGCATCATAGATGAATTTCATCAAAGCTTTACGCCTGGACGGGAAACAAGCGTTCTTGACTGGCTCTGCGATACAACTGGTGCTGCAATGGGAGCATTTGTCTATCTTTTTGTTTGTCGCATAATCACAAGATTCAGAAACAAGAAGCAATAACTTATTTTTCTGGAAATAATTTGTAATCATATCGTACGGAATAGGTTTAGAGATGAGGTATCCCTGAACATATTCAAAACCAGCATTCTTACAGTATTCGTATTGAGAGACAATTCTTTCGTCGTTAATATTTTTCTTAACGGGCAAATCAAGAACTGCCTGCTCAACTTTGTGATATAGAGCAAATTCCTTGTAATCTTCATCTTTTTCGACAGCTTTCGCGATGGGGGTATTGATTGCAGAAAGATTCTGGCAGCCGGTTATGCCATCGTAAACAGCAGAATGGAAGAGAATGAACATGATTAAGAAGGAATTACAAAAATAAAGCAGATGAAGAATGAGTTTTGAAAGAAAAAGTGAAGGACAGAATCACGGCTTCCATAGGTGTAACTGCCTTTTTTCTGATACGAAAACATATCATTAAATGCTTGTCTGGTCTATACATGCATTTATATTGAAAAGTAAAATACAAAACGCTATTATTCAATTAAATATTTTATAGAACTTGAGGTTTTTGAAATGAAAAAATATGCAAGCGGCAAGGTTCGCGAAGTTTATGATCTTGAAGATGGAAGAATGGTAATTGTTACAACAGACCGTCTTAGTGCTTTTGATGTTATCCTTCCAACATTGATTACAGATAAGGGCAAGGTTCTTAACGCACTTTCTAATTTCTGGTTTGAATATACAAAAGATATTGTAAAAAATCACATGATTTCTTCTGACTTAAAAGATATGCCAGCTGAATTCCAGAAACCTGAATATGAAGGTCGTACAATTCTTGTAAAGAAGCTTAAGATGATTCCTTATGAAGTTATTGTTCGCGGTTATATGTTCGGTTCTATGTACGAAGCTTATAAAAAGGGCGAACCATTCCTGGGTCATTCATTTGACAAGGAATATAAGCAGGCAGAAAAACTTGAAGAGCCAATCGTAACTCCTTCTACAAAAGCAGCAGAAGGTCACGATATCAACGTAACTCTTGATTATATGAAAAAAGATCTTGGCGAAGAGCTTGGAACTAAGATTGAAAAAGCTGCTCTTGCAGTTTACAAAAAGTGTTACGAACACGCTTACAAAAACGGAATCATCATTGCTGATACAAAATTTGAATTCGGTCTTGATGAAAACGGCCAGCTTGTTCTTGGTGATGAAGTTCTTACTCCAGACTCAAGCCGATTCTGGGATTTGAGCAAATACGAAGTTGGTGGAAGTCCTGCATCTTACGACAAACAGTTTGTACGTGACTGGCTCAAAGCTAACAATCTTGCCGGCGACCCTAACATCAAAGAAATTCCTGCTGATGTTGTTGCTCAGACTTCTGCAATCTACAAAGAATGCGAAGCTAAAATTTGTCATAAATAATAGTTATCCACAGAGAGCGTAGAGATGCGCAGCTGAGGATTATTGTGAAGAAGGGGCTGTCCCAAAAGTAATGAGTGTAGCGCTCATTGAGCCCTTCGACAGGTGATTCCTGAGCCTGTCGAAGGGCTCAGGAATCACTCGTCGAAATGACTGCTACACTAAATGTGGTGGTTTCGATAAACTCAACCACCGTAATGCAAACTTATTGGACAGTCCTTTTTTTAGCCACAGACAGGAACGTTTTGACCATAAATGAACACTGTTTGAATTAAAAATCTGTGTTTTATGCGTTCTCTGAGGATTTAAAATTCTTTTGGCAGAACTAAGTCTGGCTGGTTTACTAGATTTTTAAGCTGAGAAAGAAAATCATCCCTAGGAATTTCTGTTGCACCGTAACGAGCCATGTTGTCTGTATAAGCCTGACAGTCTATTAGTTGTCCGCCAAGTTTTTCAAAAAGCCGGGTAAATAACACAAATGCTGATTTAGAGCTGTCTGGTTCAAGAGTGAACATACTTTCGCCAAAAAATACGGTTCCAATCAGTTCTCCGTAAAAGCCGCCTGCAAGTTTTCCGTTGTGCCAGGCTTCTATGCTGTGGGCAATTCCTGCTTTGTGAAGTGTTGTGTATGCTTTTTTTATTTTAGGGCCAATCCATGTACCTGGCTGACCTGCTCGATTCATCATGGAGCACTGTTCAATAACTTCTTCAAAGCATTCATCAATAGTATAAGTGAATGGATTGTGCTTAAGAAATTTCTTGATGGATTTTGAAATGTGAATTTCTTTTGGATTCAGGACAAATCGTTTTTTCGGACACTGCCAGATTACAGGCTGACCTTCATCTTCATTGAACCAGGGGAAAATTCCCTGCATGTAAGCTGAATAAAGAATCTGAGGTGGAATATCATCAGTAACACAGACAACGTCAGGGTGATTATAAAGTTCACCAGGTTTTGGAAATTTGATAATGTTTCTTCTATTAATTACTGCATTTATGTCATCAGGCATAAACGTCCACTGATTGTTCAAAAGTAGTTCGTAAGGTTTATATTTGATTTTGTAATTCATTTTACGGCAGTCAGGCAGATAAAGTCCTAAATAATAGTAAGGAATTTCCAGCTGACGGCAAAGTTCAATTTCTTTTAAAACGCTAAAAACACCGATGCTTCTTTTTAGAATTTCGGGAGAAACATCGTAATAAAAATAGTTTGAAGAAAGCGAATTGATTTTTCCGTATTTATCTTTTGAATAATCCAGAATGCATACACCGATAAGTTTTCCGTTCAGATAATATTCCATATTCCAGATTCCGCTGTATCCGTTTGAGATTGTTTCCAGCTGTCTGCGGATTTCTTCTATTGTGCGGCGTTCTCCATTGTGATGAAAATCGTATTCCCTAAGCATAAGGATTTTTTCTTCTGTAACAAATTTGTCTGGAGATTTTTCAATTTTTATTTCAATGTCCTGGTTTTTACGCCACGCAACTCGCTGGCTTTTTGACGGTGCAAATTCATTGACTGGAATGCGGATTGGAATGCACTGATTGCAATTCTGGCATTGAGTTATGTACATGACGTTTCCGCTTCTGCGCCAGCCCTGCATCAAAAGTTCCCCAAACCACAAAAATTCATTTGATTCCGAAACATCATATTTTTCTCTGAACCAATTGAATGTGGTAATAAGAGTATCTGACTTTTTATCTTTGAAATATCCACATTCGTCCTGTATTGAACGAACAGGAATTGAAATCTGCGCTGCTGATGGCATGGGGAAAGTATAGCATGAATGCAGGAGGATGGGGAGAGAATATATGGGATTTTGATAATAAGGAAAGAATTTAATGAATTTAATAAATTTTAAATTACGGTGTCATTCATTGACATTCTTATGTTCTATAATTGTTCTAAATTAAGTTTTTTTAGAAATATTTTGATGATATAATTTTTGAAAGGAGGCATGATAAAAAAGTAAACGAACAAGCGGTAATGTGATAAGCTGAAAGATATTCAGCGGAACCCAGGCAATAGTTCGGCATTTTTAATAAAGGCAAAGACCTTTGGAAATGAGAATGAAGAGCTTTTGCCGTATCATACGATAGTCCTCGAGACTGAATGGGAGATTGGAACACAGAACCGATTAGACTTTTCGCAAGAATAAAACGGAGGTCATGATGACATTTTTTATTGGTGTAGATTTACACAAAACACAGTTTACTGTTCACATAAGAACAGAAGACAAAATTGAAACTTTGGATGAAATAAAACAGTATCCAACAACAGAAGCAGGTTATGAATTATTTTTGGAAAGATTAAAAACTTTCAAAGAAATCGGAGCTAAAGTGAAAGTTGGAGTTGAATCAACAGGAAATACAAGATTTTTAAGAATCAAGTAGAAAAAGTTGGTGCAGAAGTAACAGTAATAAACACATTAAAATTCAAAGTAATCAATGAATCGACCAAAAAAACTGATAAGCATGACGCTTCAACAATTTCAGAGTTTTTATCAAAAGATATGCTACCAGAAAGTTATCTTTGTGGAAAAGAGACAGAAAATATTCGAAGATTATTAAAATCAAGAGAAGGAACACACAAGGAGCTTGTAGAACTAAACGGCACTTATCGTGAACTCTATGACACACAATTCAAAAAGGTCTTGAATTCAGGAAAAAAAGAATTTGGCCAAATATACTAAGTCCAGAAATTGGACAATGAATTTTCAAAATAACGAATTTGCAGTATCTTAAGACAAGGCAAGTTCAATGGAAAAAAAAAGAAAATTATACACAGACAAGTTCAAATTGGATGTCGTTCGAGAGGCATTGAGGGAAGTGAGAAACTGGCAGAGATTGCCGTAAAGCACGACATTTCATCAGGCACGCTGAGCGATGGATTCAGCTTTTCATCGACGGAAAGCTGGAGACAGAGGAAGTAAGACAGCTGAAAGAGAAAAATGCCCGTCTTGAAGAAGAAAAGGACATGGCGTTGAAGGAACTCGGAAAAAAGCAGCTGGAAATCGAACTGCTAAAAAAACGAGGATTTCCGGGACCGGCCTGGAAAATGATAGATCCGAACCTGAAGGACGGGAACGGACGCAAGGTGACAATCCTTGAGCAATGCAGGATTCTTGAAATAAAGAAGTCCACATACTATGAAAACCTGAAGAATGAGGAGGCATAGGATATATGATGAAAATTGAAGGTTTTGAAAATACAGATGAACCATTTTCAACTGTGGATCGAGTTGAAATTGATGGAATTAAAATTGCAGAAATCTACTGGCATGCTGCAGTTGAGTATAGTGAATTAGCTTTTGTTCTAATATTTTTTGGGTATAACAAGGAAAACCAGAAAAGTATAACTGGTTTAATAGAAGAATATCATGTAAAAAAAGCTAACTGCATAATTGGTTGTATTGATATTGCTGGTGAAGCAATTGATTACAAAGATAACGACTTAATGAAGCAATTTGATTTACATTTAGATTCTGCAAATTCAGAAGATTTTGAGAATCTTGTTGAATTCTGTACTTCAACAACAACTGGATGTCCTACCATCCCAATGGGTGATATAAAATCGGTTTCAGGAACAGAAATTCATTTTGTTACGGAAGAAAGTAGTTCAGTACGTGAACTTAAGAGACTGATTTCTGAATCATGCAAGAAATTATTTAGTCACAGGGAACAAAAGTTTCCAAAGGTAATGATTGCTTTTCTTACAAACGGCTATGAATTGAGTCTTGATGAAATTCAGGAATTATTTGATTCTTTGGACGATTTTATTACTGATGACAGTTGTTTTATGGTGTTAAATAATAAAATTTCTGGACAGAATAAAGAGGTCATAAAAGTTTCTTTAATTTTTTGTGAAGAAGGATGAAAATGAATGTATGGAAAATTGGTTCAAGATAGGGAAAACATCAGTTAATAGAAAAATTTGTTAATAATAATATTGTATTTGTGGGAAATAGAAAAATTTCATGACTTGTTAAGGAAGATGATTATATTGCGATTGCTAAAGGAGACCTTCATGATAGGGACTGATTATGAATAATGATAGATTACCAACCAAAGAACAGATTCAGAAGGCGGAAAAACTTCTTTCAGAACGCGAAAAATGGCTGAAGGAAGTTTTTATTCCACAACTTCAAAAAAAGTTTCCTGAATTTCAAAAGTCTTATATACAATCAAATGTAGTTGCAATCACTGAAGAAGACTTGGAAGATTATGAAGAAGGGGAAGAAATTTATAATACACCGCTTACAGAATTTGAAATTACACTTGGGAAAATAATTACTCTGCCAGACTCAAAAATTAATGCTGCAATAAAAGAAATCAGGGAAAACCACATTTGGCCAAATGACTTTGAGGAACAATGCCGCAAACATCGTCGTTTTGCAGTTGAAATAAAATGGACTGATGAGCTTCTTAAAAAAATCGAAGAGATTAATGCCAGAACAACAGAACTTTTGACAGAACTTTATGAAAAGTCCAGAATCCTGCGTGATATTTTGAATGAAGAATATGAGCATGGAGACAAGCTTTTTGCAGATTTCGAGATTACAGGTCAAATCGTTTACACCAATCATAATCTCAGGCTTTATCCAGAAAATGAGAATCCTGACTTGGCTCATCTGTTGTGCGAAATGACTAATCATCATATTCCTTCACACAAGACTCTACTGTATTGGAATGGAAGAGATGATAAAGACCTGGAAGAAGTTCTTTATCTTGGAAAAGACATTAAAAACTGGAATATTGAAATTTTCAGAACTGTTCCTGAAAAGATACCAATTAATTATTACATGCATTCGGTGTTCATGGATGGGGATACCTATAATTTGGGAGACATTCTGAACATGAAACCTGAGGATTTTCAAATGCAAATCACAATCAGAACCTGGGATTATATGCCGGAAAGGGAGGATGTTCAAAATGAATTTGAAAAAATATGAAGAGCTTAGAAAAAAAGCGGAATCTGGTGATGCACAGGCAATGCTTGAATATTCAGAATATCTGCAAAAATATCATGGTTTACAGGAAGCACATGAGTGGCACACAAAGGCAGCTAAAGCAGGGAATCCCAGAGCAATGGCAGAAGAAGGAAAGTTCATACTCTATGGTTGGATTGAAGGAACTCTTGAAGATGCATTTGTTTACTTTAGAAAGGCATCAGAACTTGGAGAAAGGAAAGCATTCTCGGATTTAGGAGATTGTTTCCTTTACGGCTGGGGTTGTAAGCAGGATTTTCAAAAAGCACGTGAATGTTATAAAAAAGCATCCTGGTGGAAGCATCGGAAAATCATCAAGGTGATTGATTCAGAAAAATTCAGAAAAGGAATCGATGGCTGTAAAAAACTTGAATTTATCCGCGATTTTTACAATTGATCTACTAGAGGTTTATAATATTAAAGGGGAATTAAATATGAAAGAAAAAGGAAACATTGAAAATTGCATCGCAAATTGCTCATTTGTATTAACAGATGAAAACAAAACTGCAGTTGCAATAAAAGACAATCCAGATGGAGGTTTTATTCTTTTGGCAAAAGGGCAGTGGGAAGAAGCTGTCAGAATTGTAAAAGAAGCAGAAAAGCAGATGAAACTTGTAGTTGAAACTGAGGATGTTGTTCCAATCTATAAAAATATTGAACCAGGAGAAAACTTTACACAATATGACCCATTTCTGATTGATGTTATGGAAGAATTTCGTCTTATAGAAACTGGCAGTAAAAAGCCCTGTGAAAAATCATAAAAATGTCAAATTTCATGTTATAATTGTAAAGAAATACAATTTGAGTCTTATATGGATACGTATAAATGCAAGTTATGTGGATTGCTCACTTGGCAACGACCCGCATTTTTGAGGGTCGTCAACCAAAAATGATCAGAAAAAATATCTAAGAATTCTTTTAAAAGACAATATGTAGTGCCATCCAGTTTGTAAAAACGTGGATTTAGCGTCAAAATGTTAATGATAAAAATAACAGTATGGGCATTACCTCATACAAAGTGGAG
>JAFOCI010000082.1 GCA_017381365.1 Treponema sp. | reverse complement strand
TTTTCTTTAGATTGCAATTTTCCTTTCGGAAAATTGCAGGAGCATTTTTGGCAACATCCTGTTGCCAGTATTATTTGTCTTAAGGCTCAAGCTGAGATTAAAAAAAAGGAGACCTCTATGGGAAACCCAAAAGTTCTTAATAATTACGGAAGCTTTGACGTTACTTTTGTAAAAGGAAACGGAGCTACCTGTTATGACGTAAACGAAAAAAAATATATCGACTTTCTTGCAGGAATCGCTGTAAACGTGTTGGGACACAACTTTAAGCCACTTGTAAAAGCAGTTTCCAAGCAGGCAAAAAAACAAATTCACGTCTGCAATTATTTTACAAGCGATGTTGGAATAAAATTTGCAGACAAACTTCTGGAAGCAACCGGTTTTGAAGGCGTTTACTGGGGAAACTCAGGAGCAGAGGCAAATGAAGCTGCCATCAAGCTTGCACGCAAATACGGCTATCTTAACGGTGGCGAAAAACGCAAGACTATCGTAACATTAAAGCAGTCATTTCATGGCCGCACAATGGCAACATTAACAGCCACTGGTCAGGAAAAATTTCACCCTGCTGATTTTGCTCCTTATGTTGAAGGATTTAAATATCTTGAAGCAAATAATTTTGAAGCCCTTAAAGGTGCTTTTGATGAAACAACAGCAGCCCTTTTGATGGAACCTGTTCAGTGCGAAGGCGGAGTTATCCCTCTTAATCCAGAATGGGCAAAGACTGCAGCACAGGCTGCCCGTGATGCAGGTGCTATCGTAATGTGTGACGAAGTCCAGACAGGTATGGGCCGCTGCGGTGATCTTATGGGAAACACAGCATTGGAAATCAACCCGGAAGTTGTGACTTTTGCAAAGGCAATTGCAGGTGGAGTTCCTATGGGGGCATGTCTTTACCGTGGAAAAGCAAATGTTTTCAAAGCTGGCGACCATCAGTCTACTTTTGCAGGAAATCCTCTTGCATGTGCAGCAGGTCTTACAGTCCTTGAAACAATCACAAAACCTGGCTTCTTTGAATCAGTCACAGAAAAAGGTGAATACATAAAAAAAGAAATCGCCAGCTGGAATATTTCATACATCAAGGATATCCGTGGCCGCGGTCTTGTAGTTGGTGTTCAGGTCGAAAAAAATCCTGTAGAAATCGAAAAAGCTTGTCTTGCAAAAGGTCTGCTTTTTTCTACAGCTGGAAGCGATGTTCTGCGCTTTGTTCCACCACTGAACATCACATATAAAGAAATCAATGAAGGTCTTGCAATTCTAAAAGAAGTTTTGCAGAATGCATAAAAAAGGGGCTGTCCAATAAGTTTGCATTACGGTGGTTGAGTTTATCGAAACCACCACATTTAGTGTAGCGCTCATTACTTTTGGGACAGCCCCTTCGTTTTTAACGGATTTTCTATTTATACCTCGCCTCTGCCGGTCTCGGCCCTGGCAGTTTCATGTAAATCCTAAAGCGACCCTTACGGCTCGTTTTTTTACGGATTTTCTATTTATGCCAGATTTTTTCTCTATTAAATGTCTGGTTTCGGTCTGGGCCTACAGAGACAATACCTATTTTTGTGCCTGTATAGTCTTCGATGAAATCTACATATTCTTTAGCGGCTTTTGGAAGCTGCTTATATTTCTTCAATTCTTTGATAGAAGATTTCCAGCCCTTGAATTTCTGAAGAACAGGTTTTGCCTTGTTCAATGCAGGAATAGATGTTGGGAAATCTGTTACAATCTGACCGTCAATGTCATATGCAACACAAGCTTCAATTTCATCCATTTCATCATATACATCAAGGTGTGTCAAAACCAAAGAATCAATAGAGTTTACGTGACAAGCGTAGCGCAAAGCCACAAGGTCAAGATAACCACAGCGGCGGGCACGACCAGTTGTTACACCAAATTCATTACCAGTGTTACGAACGTAATCACAAAGTTCACCTTCACTTTCTGCATTGAATTCTGTTGGCATAGGACCGTTTCCTACACGAGTTTCGTAAGCCTTAAATACACCGTAAACCTTATCCAAAGCACGTGGTCCAATTCCAGATCCAGAAGAAGCACCGTAAGAGCCAGAAGCACCAGATGAAACATAAGGATATGTACCTGAGTCAATGTCAAGCATAGCTCCCTGTGCACCTTCAAAAAGGATATTTTCTTTGCGGATTTCCCACATTTTTGCAGCAATATTGATTCTCATCTTCAAAAGCTGTTCTTTATACTGTTCAAGAAATTTTTTGTCTTCATCGTCAAGGTCATTCCACTTTTCATCCCAGTCAAGGTCTGCAAGACGAATACCATCACGTTCAGCTTTCTGAGAATAAGTTGTACCGATTCCACGACCAGTTGTTCCGATAGGACGTTTACGAGCAGCATCACGGTCTTTATCCATCTGGCGATATCCAGGAAGAGTAAGATGTGCGCGGTCAGAAATAAATACACGACCTTCCCAGTTAATTCCGTTATCTGAAAGCATTTTCAATTCATTGAATAAAGCTTCTGGTTCAATAACCATACCTGAACCAAGAATAACTGACTTATCTGAATAAAGAATTCCAGAAGGAACCTGATGCAAAGCATATTTTTTGCCATCAACTACAATTGTATGACCTGCATTAGCGCCACCTGCAAAACGGCAAACGTATTTAGCATCCTGTGCAAGGTAATCAACAATCTTACCTTTTCCTTCATCACCCCACTGGGCTCCCATTACAACAACGTTCATGAGTTACTTCCTTTCCCGCAGAATCATCGCAGGAATATAGAAAAAAGATTTCCGTAAAAACGCCGCAGAATCATCGCAGCAAAGGTTTTTACTATAAGATATTACCATAAACGCAAATTGAATTCAATTTTGTTTGCAAAGATTAATATTCAATAATACCTGGAGTTTCACCATTTGTCTTAGAAATCTTCCAGTCACTGGCAGAATGTCCTGTTCCAATTCTTATAATTGATTTTGTAGGTGTAATTTCATCTGACTTTACGGATTTACTGTAATCGGATGATTCCCATAACCCTGCATTAACAACTTTTTCAGCCATAGCTTTTAAAAAGTCAGTTTTCCAGTTTTCATATTTAGAATTTCCATAGCAGAGTGCATCTATAATTTTTCCGTTAAAAGGATTCTCAATTGTAATTATATCCATATCATCGCCTAATCTTGCAGAATCATTTTCATTCCATAAATCCCTGGCATTTGAAGAAGAATATCTTGAAATTGAACTATCTATTTTTTCGTCCAGTTCAGATAAAGCGAATGTTTTATTTCTTAAATGAACTATTATTATATCATTTTCTTTAACTTGTACTGCTGGTAAGATAAATTCTTTGCCTTCTCCATCGTTTGCACTACAAATTTTTACACCAGAAAGATTTCCGTTTGACCTGGCAACAATTTCAATGAATTCGCATCTATACGTCGTTCCCGCAGCTGTTTTTGAACTTGAATATTTAGGATGAACTTCAGATATTTGCAAGTCAGGAACCTGATTATTATATCCAGTAAATGGAATACTAAAAGTCAGAGTATTTCCTATTTTATCTTCTACAACACCATACAGTTTATATTGTTCACCAATATTCATATTTTCATTCAAGATAATGTCATAAAATGCAGCACCATCATTATTTGAATTATCTACATTAATATCTGAAACTGACATAGCAGGAGTAATTCCATAATCCATCAGATTAATTTTTTCATTAAAAACAAGTCTGATGGATTTATCTCCAGTTACAGTATAACTTTGCAATTGCGGACTACAAAAAGAATCTTCTGTTATTGTATCTAGCAGCACTAAACCATGCTCAGATACATTACAGGAAATCGGACAAATCATTAAAACTACAGCTGATACAACAATTAGAATTTTTAAAATACTTTTCATAATTACCTCATAATTTCTGATATATATTTATTAGAAATTCTTTATAAAAAAATGCAATGAATCTTATTTTTTTTCAAAAAAAAACGGTTGCTTCCAAACTGAAAACAACCGTTAAAGGTAAAAATGATACGGAGCTGTCCAATAAGTTTGCATTACGGTGGTTGAGCTTGTCGAAACCACCACATTTAGTGTGATAGTCATTTCGACGAGTGGTTCCTGAGCCTGTCGAAGGGCTCAATGACCACTACAATTTATACTTTTGGGACAGCCTCTTTTATGGGAGGTAAAAATGATACGCATTAAAAAGATTACAGATTACTGTCAGCTAAATTCTGTGCAAAATCATCATTTAAAGTTGCAGCTTCAATCATAAATCTAATATTTATTCCTGTTTTATCTTCCATTGTCTTTTCGATAACAAAAACAAGATTTCTACCAGATTCATCACAAACTATCCTTTCAATTTTATAAGCTTTTACACCTTTTCGGACAACATCTGGCGAACCAATTTGCTGGGATGCAAGAACTTTTCCAGCAGCATCCTTCTTTTCAAGATTGATAAAAAATGAAGACTTAACATTCACCCCGTTACCAGAAATTTCTGGCAAAAGAGTAACATGGTACATAGCCTGATCATCACTTACGGAACTTGTAAAATCCTTGAATACAATTTCATCTGTACCAGACTTTTTTTCTTCTTCCCGAATATAAAGAATCTGTTCTGGTTTGCAAGGTTTACAATTATATTTTGCAGTGTATTTACTGCTTTTTTCTGCAAGTGTTTCATAAACTTCTTTTCCTGTTTTCTTTGCAGTAGAAGCAGATGGTTTTACTCGGTAAAATTCATTTTCAACATAATCATTTTTTTCAATATCAACTGTAAAAATTTCTGCCCATGACTGAAAATTTTTATCAGTTCGACCATATTGTCCAAAAATGTAATAATTTCCATCTGAAGAAAATCCATTATCAACAAGAACAGCAGAATCTCCTGCGTATGCTCCAAAAATTGCAGAAATAATAAATAATCCACCAACTAAATGTTTTTTCATAGTTCCCCCTAAAAAAACTCTACACTATGTTTTTCGGTTATTTATCTTCAGACTTTATATATTTTTTTTATTTATAACTAGGAAAACAGAGTTTTCTTCATATATTGTTTACTTTTATTTATCAAAGGTTTATCCTAAAAAGGATGAAAATCAAAACTCGCAACAATATAATTACTTTTTTCATGTTTATTTCTCTTGCAGTATTTCTTACACTTGGAATATTATGTGGAATCCAGATTTATTCAGGAAATTTTCATATTCCAGAAAAGAATCCGTATATGATAATGCAAAAATCGTTTTTAACCCGCATGAATTTTCAGGCAGTTGTAATTTCTATATTCATCTTAATTTTATATTCTTTTGCTTTCTTCCTTTATCTGAACATCTCGTTTGAAAAAACTCAATCAACAGAAATAATATATTTTTCTTTATTTCTTACAGGTTGCCTGGTAGAAGGTATACGAATTCTATTTCCACTTATGAATCTATGGACTTCCAGCTCTATCAGTGTGATTTTCATCACAAAAATTCTTTTACTGGCAAGATTTTTTTCTCCTCTGTGCCTTCTTTTTCTGGTGATATACAGTAGTTATGAAAGTCGTCAATATGTTGAACAGAATGTAGTAATTCTCTTTTTTTCCGCTGCAGGAGGAGCCATTTGTTGTCCTTTAAACACGAATTCTGTACTGCCAATCGGTTATATTCAGACAGGACTTCAAAATCAGTTTTTCTTTTTAAGAATAATAATTCTTCTCATAGCCTTAATATCGCTTATTATAAAAACAAATCAAGCTCATTTGAACCATAAATATACAATCGGATTTGCTTTTCTGATTATAGGCTATCTGATGCTTATTCAGACATACAATTTTGCTTTACTCTTTTCTGGAACAGCATTCCTTATTTCAGGTACAATATTATTCTTAAAAGATTTACATAGCCAATATCTTTGGAATTAGAAAAGAAGAAACTGAGCTATTCCACCTATAAGTATAGGAATCACTATATTGTCAAAATCAGTAAGTGGAATTACTTCTACGACAGTTGCTATTACAGCCAGAATTAATGCTACACTGGCATTCTGGCAAACACAGAAAGAAGATATGAACACCGCAATAAAACAGGAAAGACTTCCCGCTGCAGTTTTTCCATTTGTAAAAGGAATATGAACTCTTCCTATCATTTTACCAACAAGACTTGCAAACCCATCACCAAAAGACAATGCATATATGCCTATTCGAGCAGCTTCCAGATTCCATAAGAGAGCTGCACTGATAATACCAATTACAAGTGTTATTGGACCAAAAACAACTTTATTTTCATCTCTCTTTCTTGCAGCAATCGTAGTAATTTTTGATATGACAGGTACTTCAATTCCTTTAAAACGAACATATTCAGATAAACAGTAACCAAACAAAGCAAATACAAGTAAGCCAATTACAGGCCAATATGCAATAGCAAGTAAGGTTGGTACCATAGCACTGCATAAATGGATTGTTTTTCTGAATATTTCTTTGAATAATACAATTCTATATTGTTTTAACGCTATTCCAGCTGAAGAGTCTGAATATTTCATTTAATAAAATCCTCCTCACATGAAAGAGTCCCAGGAATTTCAGTATATATTGCAGGTTCATATTCTGGTGTAGGGTGAATCACATATTTAATATTCTGTTCAGCAAGATTACTGCCACCAAGTCTTGTCATAGACTGCTGATTTCTTGTCATAGAATCCCACGCTCTAAGAGAATTCTGAAAATTTACCATGGCCTGTGCATTCATTGCACTGTTTCCAGTTCGTCTTGCCAGTCTGTATAAAGTAACACCTAAGTTATTAGTAACTTTAAGGAATTTATCAACAACTTCTGCTTCATCTTTTCTAACCTGTGGGAAAAGAATTCCTTTCTGTTCTTTTTCCGCATTCAACTGATTCAAAAGACGCTGATAATAACTTTGTGCAACATAATTATCATTTTTAAGAGAAAGAGTATTTCCCATTGCCAGAAGGAGATTTGGATCATCAGAAAAATCTTCACTGGCTTTCATAAAAGAACCAATCGCATCACTATAATTCTTTTTGCCATACTGAATAAAGCCTATTTTGTATCGAATTTCACCCCTGTCATAATCATTATCAATAGCATCCTGATAGCTTTCCAGAGCCCCATCCATATTACCTGCAACAAAATATTCAATATCGCCATAATCCGAGTAAAGCTTTCCAATATCTCTGTTACCTTCAAGACCTCTGCCAATATTTTCATTTGTAAAAAGAGAAATTCCACTTGTATAAGATTCCATTGCTTTAAGATAATCTGCTTCCTGTGTATATTCTTCACCAAGAAGTCTGTAAGAATCAATAAATCTATATATATCCTTTCTTTTATGGGATTCGGTCTTTTCAAAAGCATTTATTGCATTATTTAAAGAAGATTTTGCATAAAATGAATTATTTGTATTGATATAATATTTTGCAATATTATAGTGTGCCACAGGATTAGAAGAATCTGCTTTTACTGCGGTAACAAGCATATCTTTTACATCTTCAATTTTTGAACGCAAATATTCATCAGCTGGAGCAAGTGGTCCGTAGAGTTTTTCCAGCAAGTAACCACTTAAATCTGTCCAATCTTCTGCACTCAAAGACTTTTTTCTAGGATAAAAACGTTCCTTTAAAGTAAGAACTTCAAGCAAATTATCTGTTCGAATAAAGTAGCGCATCATTCTGGATGAAAACAAATCCATTTTAGAAGAATTATTACCATAAAGCTGAATTAAATCTGAGTAACATCTTCTTGCATCATCAAATTTTGACGAATCTTTTTCAGTTGCCCATTCCAGATAGTTATCACCAAGCAAAAGAATTCCATCCTGATCATTTACATGAAAATCAAGAACCTGCCGTAAAAGTATATTTTCAACCTTTTCATAATTTGCCAGGTCATTTAATTCCATCGCAGCATATTCCAGACCACCAGTTTTATCATGATTAAAACAATACAGGATATTTTTATACATCTGTTCTGCACGTATATACTGCTTATGATTTCTATATCCGCGTGCATAATTAAAAAACCATTTTCTCTGAAGAGAATATTTTGTAGCCTCATTGAATTTTGTTTCTGACTGAGGAAAATCTTCTGATTCCAAGAGTGCATAGCCCTGTTTATAGAGCATAGAAGCTCTTGCCGGCTTATAAATAAAGTTCTTTGCAAACTCAAACAAGAAAAAACAAACAATTACAGCCGCAACAGATACAATGGCACCTGGAATAATTTTATTTTTAAGCTGATACTGGAATGACTGTTTATAAGCTTCATACTCTTCTGCAGTTCTTCGTTCAAAATCACGAGGAACGGGAATAGAAATATCCAGCATTTTTTCAAGTTCTGCAGCAAGCTGACGAGCAGAAACTTTTTTTAATACTTTTTTGATAATTTCAAATTCTGCTTCATCTGTAAATTCATTTTTAACAACCAGTTCTTCAACAGCGATACGAACATTCAACGGATAAGAAGAAAGATTCTTTATGAATTTTGCATACTGTTCATCAGAAAGAGTGTTTGGAGGAAGATTATTATTATCTTCTTCGTCTTGCTCCTTCTTTTCTGCCTCAGGAACTTTTATTTTTCCGTTTTTATTTACTTCTACTGTATCAACATCTGAGAAACCTGGAATTTCAAAATCACCATTTTCCATTCCAAATTCATCTGAAGAACCTAATTCAAAGCCACCTGCTCCATTAAGCTGACTATCAGTATCAGGAAATTCCATTCCATCCATTTCAGATATATCAAATGACTCTATTGGTCCTGCATCTTCTATATTTTCAGAAGTCGAACCACTATCTAAATCATTTAAATCGAAATTCGGGAAATCATCACCAAGACCAGTTTCCGATGAAGAACTGCTGACACTATCCGTATTTAATGAATCAAGTCCAAAGTCATCACCGCCTGATTCCATGTTCAAATCATCTGCGCTGAATGAATCTCCCGGCATCACTTCATCCATGCCGCCTATGCCGGTCATGTCGCCCATGCCAAAGTCATCACCACTTGATTCCATGTTCAAATCATCTGCGCTAAATGAATCTCCCGGCATCGCTTCATCCATGCCGCCTATGCCGGTCATGTCTCCCATGCCAAAGTCATCACCGCCTGATTCCGCTGAATCATCAGAAGAATCCGCTATTTCCGGCAAATCCAGATCATCTAAACTAAAAGAATCTCCTGCAAAGTTATCAAGAGACAAATCATCATCCATGGAAGGAATTTCAGATTTTTCAACATTCTTACTTTCATTATCAGGGAATTCTACATCCTCAATACTTATTCCTTCGCCAAAAGGATTCTCTTCTGAAGACAAATCAACAGGCTCTTGAGCTTCATCCGCATTTTCAGATAAATCAACTTTTCCATCCCCAAGATTAATATCATCAAGATTAAATCCTTCAAACGGAGGAAATTCAAATTTTTCTGAATGATTTTCTTCGGCGTCACCTTCATCTTTTATGGAAGGATTTTCTTCTATATCATCAAGACTAATTTCATCGAAGCCATCATTATCTTTTTTTGCAGAAACAGGAACAAATGATTCAGGAACTTCCGTCATTTCTTCAGGAAGACCATCTGCCATATCAATTTCCTGACCATCAAAAGCAAATTCTTCATCAGCTGCAACGGCTTCTGGTGATTTTTTTACGTCACTATTAAAATCTTTTTCAGTAAAATCAGGGTTCTCTTCAACAACTTCCTCATTTTCAATTTCAGGTAAATCAGGGATTTGTTCAGCAGCTTCTGAATCAACAATTTCAGAAACTTCTGCCAGATCAGAATCATTTACATCAGAAAAATCATCGCCTTCAGAAGCCAAAGCATCAATATCTGAACCAATATCATCTAGTTCAGAACCGTCAATTTCTCCAAAATTACCATCTTTTATAGATTCATTGCCATCACCAAAAGAAAAATCATCAGCCGCAAAATCATCCTTTGCAACTTCATCAGAAAACTGATTGTTCTCTGCATTTTGTTTAGATTGTGCCAGCAGCGCATCAAACTCATCTGCATCTTCCAAATCTTCAGTTACACTGGCAGTCTGCTGAGCCTGAGAAATTATATCATCAACATTTACTTCTTCCCCATGGGAATCATCATCCGGAATATTGTATGAATCTTCTTCTGAATCTTCCTTATTCTCTTCAGTTCCTTCAGAACCATCAAATCCCATACCGCCAAGAAGATCTTCAAGACTCAAATCAGAAATTTCAGGTTCTTCCGGCTCTGGCTCAGGTTCTGGCTCAGTTTCTTCTATTGGGTCTGCAAACATGGAAAGGTCTGGTCCCATCATATCAGAATCTTCATCACCAGAATCCGCAAAAGCACCCAAATCAGCCAATGAACTTAAATCAGGAACATTTAATGTACTTTCAGGCTGAACAGCATTAGAAGCGACAGGGGCAGAAGAAGTTCCCATAATATCAGAAAAATCTTCCTCTACATTCACTGCCTTTTCAGGTTTTACATCATATTCAACGGGTTCTGGCATACCTGTGATAAAATCATCAGAATCATCAACATCTTCAATGCCTTTAGGAATAGGAACAGTTACAGGCTTTTCGCCACGGGATGCGCGCAGTCCAGGCTCATTTCCAAGAGAAAGAATATCTGCATTAAATTTTTTAAGCTGACTTAAACCTGGCATATTAAGACTTTACCCCTTTTTCCTTTTATTTTGGAAACCCACTTATATATCTTAACGGAAATTTTGAGAATATACTTTATCAATATATTTTACCATATTATAAACTTTTTGACTTAATTCCAACAGTAAAAAAACCGATATTCAGAACATGAAAAGATTCTCACTGATTACTGCAGGTATACTACTGTGCTGCGTTTTATATGCACAGGATTATTACAAAGAAATTGAAACTTATGAATACAACAATTTAATCAATAGCATCAATAAGGTGCAGGAACCGATTGTTACGGACAAATATATCGTCTTTACTGCAGAAACCGGTCCAAGATTCGTAGGAATTGCTTTTGATTTTGAAAATTACCAGACTATTCATCCTTTCAAAATCAAGAACAGCCGTGATTTTAATGACGAAATCATTTCTTCAATCATGTTTTTTTCACTGGAAAGACCTGCTGACTTAACAGAAATCTCTTACCGTCTTGTAATCGATAGTTTATGGACTCCTGACCCTGTAAACGCAAATAATTATTACGATGCAGAAACAGGAGTATCTCTTTCAAAAGTAGAAATTGGTTCAACTCTGCCTGTCGTAACAGGAACAAACAGCGAAAGTATTACAAGATTCATTTACAACGGAGAATCAGGAAAAACAGTAAGAATCGGCGGAACCTTTACAAACTGGGACAGCTGGATTTACGAGCTGGAAGAAACAAGCCCTGGATTCTACGAAATTTCAATTCCTTTACCACAGGGCAAATACTACTACAATTATTTTCTTGGAATGAAAGCAATTACAGATAAAACAAATCCAGAAAAAGCATACACTGATGACGGAAGAATTTCTTCTGTGATTACAGTTCAATAAGTTTGCATTACGGTGGTTGAGTTTATCGAAACCACCACATTTAGTGTAGCAGTCATTTCGACGAGCTCAATGAGCGCTACACTCATTACTTTTGGGACAGCCCCTCTTTTTTATTTATCTTCTGAACATTTTCGCCATGTCTTTCAGCTTACTCATATCCATACCCTGCAGCTTACTCATATCCATTCCCTGCAAAGCACTTGCATCCATTCCAAGCTGACTCATCATGCGGTTCTGCATTCCCTTGTTGCGGGTAAGCTTTTTCATCGTAAGCTTTGTTTTTTCAAACTGCTTTATAAGCTTGTTTACGTCTGCAACAGTTGTACCGGAACCAGCTGCAATTCGCTTTCTTCTGCTAGGCCCGATAATAAGATGATTGGCACGCTCTTTTTTTGTCATTGACTGAATGATTGCTTCCTGCTTTTTCATTCCGCTCATATCAACATTCTGATTTGCCATACCAGGAATCATTTCCATAAGCGACTGAATAGAACCCATCTTTTTAACCTGCTGGAACTGAGCAAGCATGTCATCAAGAGTGAATTCATTTTTCATCATGCGCTTCTGAAGACGTTCAGCTTCTTCAGCATCAACAGTTTCCTGTGCCTTTTCTACAAGAGAAACAACATCTCCCATGCCAAGAATACGGCTGGCAATTCGCTCTGCATGGAAAGATTCAAAATCCTCTGTTTTTTCACCAGTACCAATATACAGAATTGGTTTACCAGTAATTGTTTTCAATGAAAGAGCCGCACCACCACGGGCATCAGAATCGAATTTTGTAAGAATTACACCTGTAAGACCTAACTGTTCATCAAAAGTCTTTGCAATATCAACTGCATTCTGACCAGTCATTGCATCGGCAACAAGAAGAACTTCGTCAGGAGTAACATTTTTCTTGATTTTTACAAGCTCTGACATCATGTCATCATCAATCTGAAGACGACCGGCAGTATCAATAATCAAAGTATCAAACTGATTTTTCTTTGCATATTTTAGAGCTTCTTCAGCGTTCTTTACTGCATCTCTGGAGTTTTCCTTGAAAACAGGAACTCCGATTTTTTCACCAAGAACAGAAAGCTGCTCTACAGCAGCAGGACGAACAAGGTCACAAGCCGCAAGCAGAGGACGACGTCCTTCTTTTTTAAGTCGTGCGGCCAGCTTATGGGCAGCAGTAGTCTTTCCGGCACCCTGAAGACCAAGCATCAAAATTACAGATGTAACATCAGGACCACGAAGATTAAGGGAAGTTTTGTTTTCATCACCAAGCATGGCAACAATTTTGTCATAAATAATCTTTACAAACTGCTGGCCAGGATCAACGGCTTTAAGAACCTTTTCCCCTTTTGCTTCTTCAATAGTTGAATTAACAAATCTGCGAACAACTCTAAGATTTACATCAGCTTCCAGCAATGCCATCTTAATCTGTTCAACTGTCTCTTCAATATTTTTTTCAGTAATTGTAGACTTTCCGCTTAAAGTTTTTACAATACCGCTGAATGTTCCTGTAATTTTCTCTAACATTATTTTTACCTTAAATCAAATTTTATGATAACGACTGATCCCCATAATTCATAAGTTCAGTCATAAGCTGCAAAGGACGAATTTCTTTGTTAAGAACTCTGAACAATCCGTCACAAATTGTAAGTTTAATTCCTTTGCGTTCACAGATTTCGTGAATATATTTACAGGCAACAGCACCTTCTGGAAGATATCCAACTTTTCCGATATTTTCAATTAAATCATCAAGATTCTTAAATTTAGAAAGAATATCAGACTTGATAATATCCTGACCAAAACGTCTGTTACGACCAAATTTACTTTTACAAGTTACATCAAGATCACCAACACCAGAAATAGATGTAAATGTTTCTGGATGAGTAGCACCCATTGCCATTCCTAATGTCTGAATTTCATTCAATCCGGCTGCCATCAAAAGACTTTCAGCATTATCACCAAAAACCTGAGAATGTTCAGCAATAGCATCCATTGCGCCATAAACAACAGCAATAACGTTTTTCGCTGCAGAACAAATCTGAACACCAATCACGTCAAGGCTTGAATAAACCATAAGGCCAGGAACTCTCATAAGTTCACGAACCTTAATTGAATTTTTAGGATTTTCAGAAGCAGCTACAAGGCCAGTAAGCTTACCCATAGCAACTTCCTCTGCGTGACTAGGACCTGCCACATAAACTGTATTTCCTTTGTAAATTCCAGGAAGTGTGTTTTCAATAGTTTCAAGAACAAGCTTTGGACCATCTTTTGATGGAACAAAGCCTTTTGTAAGAGCAGCAAAAATTGTAGAACCATCAGCTACATTTGGAACTGACGTAATTTTGCGGATTGTGCTCGCAAGGAACAAAGAAGGTGATGCAATAATAATAAATTCCTTATCAGTTGCAACTTCAATAATATCATTGGAAACAGTCAGATTCTCTGAAAGCTTATAGCCTGGCAAATATCTTTTATTTTCATGCTCGTTGTTTACAGATTCTTTTACTTCTGGTTCCAGTGCCCACATCTGAACTTTATGTCCGCCATTCGCAAGCGCCTGCGCAAGACCAGTTCCCCAAGCTCCACCACCAAGAACACCAACAGATTTAGATTCCATTATATAACCTTCTTTTTCCTTACTTTATTTTTAGATTAAATCCAGTCCTTAAGACTATCTTCCCAATTGAAGATTTCTTCATCTTTAAAGAAAAGACCAATTTCCCGCGCTGCACTTTCATCACTGTCAGAAGCATGAATTACATTGTAATTAGTGTGTGCGCAAAAATCTCCGCGGATTGTTCCAGGAGCAGCCTCACTTGGCTTTGTTGCACCAACAACCTTTCTTACAATAGTAACACAATCATCGCCTTCCCAAACCATGGCAACAACTGGAGCAGATGTAATATAACTGCACAATTCACCAAAAAATGGCTTTTCCTTGTGTTCAGCATAATGTTTAGAAGCAAGTTCCGAACTAATCTGCATCATCTTCAAACCAACAAGTCTCAACCCTTTTCTTTCAAGACGATTGATAACTTCACCAGCAATCCGGCGATTCAATACGCCTGGCTTTAACATTGCAAAACATCTTGTCATAATATTTTATTATAACCTATTAATTACGGTCTTTCAATCTTTTCATAACTTCATCAATTACAGAATCAGGAGTGCTGGCACCTGCTGTAATTCCAACATTATCAAGCGCAAAAAAGTTCTCTGGAATTTCATCTGCAGTTTCAATTAGGGCAGCCAGCGGACAGTTTTCCTGAGCAATCTGCAGCAGTCTTTTTGTATTCGCTGAGTTCTTACCACCAACAACAAGAATTCCATCAACAGAAGGACATAACCGCTGCAAAGCTTCCTGCCGTTCTTTTGTTGCAGAACATATTGTATTCAAAACTTTAAGATTTCTGATTTTTTCAGAAAGTACATCTGCAATCTGTTTAAATTCTTCCATACTGAAAGTTGTCTGACACAAAAGAACAGCATTTTCATCATCATTGAATGACGGCAATTTTTCTGCATCTTCCTTATTTTCTACAAGGATGAATTTCTTACCAGCATATCCTGCTATACCTACAACTTCTCCGTGATTTTTATCGCCTGCAAGAATTACTGTATAATTCATGCTGCTGTAACGTTTTGCATTATTCTGACTGGCTAGCACCCGGGGGCATGTAGCATTTACAACAAAACTATTCTTTTCAGTCAGTTTTTCAATAACCTGAGGTGGCACCCCATGAGCACGAATTATCACAACGCTTCTTTCATCAAGCAAATCAATATTTGGTTCCCGTAAAACCTTCAGTCCCATAGAAGACAGCTTATCAAGAGCAACTTGATTATGAATTAATGGCCCCAGCGAGTAAACCTTATTATTTTGATTATTTTTTAAAGTTTCAATTGCGCTATCAACAGCTCTGCGAACACCCATGCAGTAGCCAAGTACATCAGCAAGAATTACATTCATATATAGAATATACAACTGGTTTAAAATAAAAAAAAGACCCGGCAAAACCGGGCCTTAAACGTCATGTTTCAGTAATTAAACTGTAACTCCATCGTTCATCTGAAGAACACCAACTTCGTTTTTCAAAGAATGGTGAATACCATATTCCTGTTTCCAGTTCTTTCTGAAAAGAGAAATAAAGCCGCTTGAAATGAACAATGATGAATAACAACCACTTACAAGACCAACCATCAATGCAAGAGCAAAATCTTTGATTGAACCAGTTGTAAACACATACAAAGCAACTACGGCAAACAAAGTAGTTAAAGTTGTAATGATAGAACGACCTAATGTATCAGACAAAGATCTGTCCAAAAGCTGATTGAAATTATCAACTTTCTTAAGACGAAGGTTAGAGCGAACACGGTCAAGAATAACAACAGTATCGTTGATTGAGTAACCTACGATTGTAAGAACGGCTGCAAGAACAGTTGTTGTAAATTCCATACGAGTCCAGATGATGAATGTAAGCATGAAAAGAGCATCATGGAACAAAGCAATGGTAGCACCAAGAGCAAAATCCCAGTGGAAACGAACAGCAGCATAAACCCAGATTAAAAGAACTGTAAGAACAAGAAGAATTAGAGATTTCTGAGCCAATGATTTAGAAAAACTTGAACCAATAAAATCTGTTTTGATGATTGCAATCTTTTCAGCACCAAAAACTTCTCCCAATGTTTCTGTTACAGAGTTCTGAAGATTCTGATTAGATTCTTCTTCAGAAGCAGCCATACGAATCTGGAATCCGTTTGCGCCCAAAGATTTTACAGAAACACCTTCAAAACCAGCCAAAGCTGCACGAACATCATCAACTGTTACATTTTCGTTGCCAGCATAAACATACAATGGAGATTTAGAAAGAACTGTTGAAACAGCAGAGTTAAGGAACAAGTCAGAAGTTTTTTCTGAACCGTCGCTTTTCAAAACAGCCTTTACGCCATCAAGATCAATTGCTTTTACAAGGTCAGCCACAGTTGCATATTCACTGTAAGCATAAGACTTTGTTTCGTTATTAGCACCTGTACCACTTACAACAAGGTCAAAACCAGTTTTATAAGCATCTACAGAAACTTTTGCTGTTCCATTGTAAGAAAATTCAGCTACTGCAGGAGCAATACGAACTTCTTCAATAAAACCAGGCTTAAAATCAATACCAAAATTAATTCCACGTGTTACAAAACCAACTACACCAAAAAGGATAATGGCAATACTTAAGATTCCACATGGCACAAAACCTTTACTAAAAAGATGGAGTTTCTTTTCCATTATTTTACCCTCCAGCCAATACTTACTTTTGTTGCATGAAGAACATCTGTATCAAAGTCAAACATAAGACGAGATACAAACAATGCTGTAAATACTGATGAAATAACACCAATTGCAAGGCTTACTGCGAATCCCTGGATTGAACCGCTGCCAAGCTGAGAAAGGAAGATAGCTGCAATAAATGTTGTGATGTTAGAGTCCATGATTGCCCAGAAAGCATTGTCAAAACCTGTTGCAATAGCAGCAACACGGCTCTTTCCAAGAAGAACTTCTTCTTTGATACGTTCAAAAATTACAACGTTAGCATCTACTGCCATACCGATTGTAAGAATCATACCGGCAATAGAAGGAAGGCTCAAAGTAAGATTGAAAGCACTAAGAATACTGAACATGATGTAAAGATTCAAAACCTGAGCAACAACAGCGTTGAAACCAGCGCCTTTATACCAGATAAGCATGAATACCATGATAGCAAGAAGACCAAGGATGATAGCCTTGATACCCTGGCTGATTGCCTGTTCACCAAGAGAAGCACCAATTACCTGCTGACTTTCTACTGAAAGTGGAACGTTCAACCATGCTGTCTGAAGAACCTTCTGAAGATTCTGAGCTTCTTCAAGACCAAAACCTGTAATAGCAACACGACCACCAGTGATTGCATCATTGATGCGTGCATAAGACTTAACTTTATTGTCGCTTACGATTGCAAGATATTCACCTTTGTGAGCACCTGTAAATTTAGCAAAGATTTCTGAACCTTCAATGTCAAGAACAAAATCAACTTCAGGACGGTTTGTAAGATTATCAGAACCAACAGTTGCAGATTTAATGTGCTGACCGTCAAGAGCAACTTCTTTCTTTACAACAAGATAACCGATTCTTTCATCAAGACCATAATCATCTTTTGTGTACTGTCCCATGATCTCACAATCTGCAGGAATTATAGAAGGATCAATAAGTTCACCGGCAGAATTGAATGTATTTGCAATGTGCTGTGTGTAGTATGCAGAGAATTTTTCTGTTGCATCATTATCAACAAGGCGGAAGTTCAAGATACCTTTACCCATGATGATAGTATTGATTGAATCAGCTTCTGCAGCACCTGGCATTTCAATATAAATGCGGTCTTCACCCTGCTGACGGATAACTGGTTCTGTAAGACCAAAGCGGTCAATACGGCTTGAAAGATTTTCAATTGCATTAGCCATTGCATCCTTCTTGAACTGCTCAATGTCTGCAATTACGTTTGATTCTGTCTGAGAAGCAGCTGCAGCATCAAGATCAGCCTTTACGATGATGTTCATACCACCAGAAAGATCAAGACCAAGCTTTACAGAGTTCTGATAGTTCTTTTTTGCAGCAAGAATTTCATCACGGTAAAGTGCTGTAAAATCATCACGGAGCTGAACCCCCTTGCTCATTTTGTATGAATCAAGAATATCTTTTACAGTCATAGGAGATGGTACTTTTTCACCCATCTTTTTGTAGTTTTTAGCAGCAGCTTTTTCAAGCCATGCATATTTTGCATCGATTTTTGCTGATGGATCAGTATTGTAAGCCTTGATTACAGCATTAAAATCTTCGTTTGCCTTTACTGTGGCATAGTCTTTAATGTTTTCCAACGAACCTAAAGCCAATACCTGAACTTCTTTTGGAGTTCTCCAGTACCAGCTGATTGAAGGCCATAAAAAAGCAAAACAAATAGCCAAAACAGCAAGAAGAATTACAAAACGTGTAGTTTTCTTCATTTTGATGTCCTCATCTATTTTAATAATTTATTTATTTTCTTCTGTAGTTTCTGCTTCAGAAGCTTTTTTTGTTTCTGCAGGTTTATCTGATTCAACACCAGCAATTGCAGAACGAGAGAATTCAATCTTACAGTTGTCGTCAACTTTCACAATTACAGTTTTTTCTTTTGTTGAAGAAACAACTCCGTGAATTCCTCCGATTGTTACAATTTTATCACCCTTTTTAAGAGCATTGATCATTTTTTCTGTTTCTTTCTGTTTTTTATTCTGTGGGCGAATAAGAAAGAAATAAAAAATAGCGATGATTAAAACGAATGGAACAAATGTACTTACAAGCTGACTTGTTGACGAAGCACTACCAGCAGCTCCAACAGTTCCATCCAGAAATGAAATAAAAGACATGACGTTATCCTTTTTTTTATAAATTTAATTACTGACAAAAATCAGTCCTACTAGGATAACACATGATTTATCATAGGGTCAATGAAAAAAAACAATGCAAAACACATTTTAAACTTATTTAAAACATCCCTAGTAAGAATACTTAAACCGGTCAGATGGTACTTTATCAAAATATTCTCTTAAAATATTCCGACTTTCTTCTATTGATTTTGAATTTAAAAGCTGCGTGCGGCAATAATGAGCAAACGAAAAATTCGTACAGTAATAGGCAAAAAAACGCTGAAGTCGGGTTTTATAAAATTCAGGCGGCTGGTATTTTTCTACTGCATCAATAAAATCAAGTCCAAGCAAAAGTAAATCAATCTGTTTTTTTTCTGAATCATTTGATTTAGCAAGTTCCGCAAAAATCCACGGTTTCTGCACAGCCATTCGTCCAATCATCGCACCCTTACAGTCAGGACACACAGCTTTTACTTTTTCAAAGGAATTTCTGTCACAGATGTCGCCATTTACAATGATACTTACAGAAGGATACCGTTCTGCCAGCTTCTGGGCATAATTCCATCTTGGCTTATCCCTGTACTTTTCTTTTCGCGTCCTTGGATGCAGGGCAAGCTGTTCCACTCCGTTCTGCACAAGCATATCTGTAAAGCTGAAAAAAGCATCATCTGTATAATTTTCATCTCCAAGACGGCACTTTACGCTAAAACGGCGCTTAATTCCGCTGGAATGCTCATAAGCATCAAGGACAGATCTGACACCTTTTACCAGGGCTTCTGTTTCCTTTATATCCTTTATCATCCATGCAATGCCTGCGCCACTGTTGTAAATTTCAGGAGCAGAACAGCCCATATTCAGATCAACACCGATTCCGCCAATTTCTGCAACAAGCGCAGCAGCCTCTATCATTGGTTCAGCTGATTTACCTGTAAGCTGCCATACAATTTTTTCTGGCACTGGAGCTGGATCAATATAGAATTTCTCAAACTGACCGCCATGAATCAAGGAAGGCGCATTTATCATTTCTGTATAATATTCATCACAGCCACCAAATTTTTCTGTAATAATTCTGAAACCAGGATGACTTAAAGTTGCCATTGGAGCACAAATTAATTTCATGAAATCAATATAACATTTATTCAAAAGTGTGTATAATAGAAGAATGAAAGAAATAGAATTAAAAGCCCATGTTTACGACAGAAAAAACATCATCGAGAAACTGGAATCTTTTTCAACCTTTGTAAAATCAATTAAAAAATATGACACTTATTACCATTTGCAAAGTGAAAATTCAAAATCAGGAAAACCTTATATCACTGCAAGAATCAGAGAAGAATATTTTTCAAACACGAATGGAGATTCAAAAAAAATCTATCTGACTTACAAGAACAAAGAACTTTCTGCAGGCCCGGACGGTGAAAAAATTGAAATTAACGACGAGCGGGAAACAGTTGTTGAAAACCGGGAAACGCTGGAAATTCTTTTTGCAGACATAGGTTTTACGGTTGCCCACAAAAAACAGAAAGTTGTTGAATCTTACGAAACAGAAACAGATTTCGGAAAAGCCACTCTTGAACTCTGCACCATTCCTGAACTGGGAGATTTTATAGAAATTGAAATTCTTTCTGAAAATCCAACTGAAGAAAAGATTCAACTCATTCAGCAGGAACTGAAAAACCTTCTTAAGAAGTGCAATATTCCACTTTCCCAAATAGAAGAAAAGTATTACACGCAAATGTTAAGGGAAATCAAGGAAAAACAGAAAACTTGACAGTATAAAAACAAGAAGGTAGATTTTAACTATGTTTGATAGAAGAAAATATAAAAAATATGCAAGGATGCAGCTGAAAGGCCGATGGAGCACACCAATTCTGATGACCTTGATTTGCTGTGCAATCATTATGTTTCTGGAAGCTCCTGATTTCAAGGAATTTTTCACAGAATATCTGAATATGATGGAATCATCCCCTTCCATCACACAAAATGACGGAAATTTTTATTCTGAACTGCGGAGTTTTGCTGCTTTATTGATAGAATACGTAATTCTTTACGCTCAGATTTTTGTGTACATCAAAATGTCAAAAAGTCCCGAGCCTGTTCATTTCAGTGATTTTGTAGAAGGATTCAACAACTGGGCCCGCGGAATTCTTGCTGGTCTGTGGGAATCTTTATGGACTTTCTTGTGGAGCTTGCTTTTCATTATTCCTGGCATTGTAAAACACTACGCTTATTCGCAGACTAAATTCCTTGTAACCGAATTCCCAAACCTTTCAATTACAAAAGCAATGAAAATCAGCATAGCAATCACTAACGGTCACAAGGCTGACCTGTTCATTCTTGATTTAAGCTTTATCGGCTGGCTTTTTTTAAGCATGATTCCTTGTGGCGCTGGACTTCTCTGGTTAGTTCCATACAGAGAATTGACATTGACAAACGCATTCCACAGCCTGTTAAAAGATGCGGTAGCTGTTGGAATGGTAACATCAGATGACCTGGCAGGCAGATATGAATAAAACTAAAAAAAACGGAATAACAGCTCTTTAAATAGTAATTGCAATAACAATCATTTTAGGCTCATTAAACTTTCTTGATCAGAAAAAAATGTTCAGTTCTGAAAACAAAAAAACTGACATCATGAAAACTTTTTCCACAAACAAGAACGGGTACATTGCAAAGATTCACATCAATGGTGTAATTCAGGAAGCCAACAGAACCTACAGCCAGAAATGGCTCGTTTCAACAATAAAAAAACTAAAAGAAGACAAAAACAATAAGGCAATCGCCCTTTATATTGATTCTCCTGGTGGTGCTCTTTACGAAACAGACGAAGTATACCTTCTTCTGCAGGATTACAAAACTGCCGGTAAAAAAATCTATGCATACCAGAACAAGATGGCAGCTTCTGGCGCCTATTACATCTCTTGCGCCGCAGACAAAATCTATGCAAACAGAAACGCTCTGATTGGTTCAATTGGCGTTATTTGCGGAGCTTCTATGGATTTTACAGATTTTATGAACAATCTTGGCATAAAATCAAAAACTTTCCATTCTGGCAAAAACAAAACAATGATGAACTACAATGAACCTCTTACAGATGAGCAGATCACAATCATGCAGAGCATCTGTGACAACGCTTATGAACAGTTTACAGGAATCGTAGCAGCAGGAAGAAACTTGTCTATGGAACAGACTACAAAGCTTTCTGACGGACGAATTTACACTGCTAAACAGGGATTGGAAAACGGCCTTGTAGATGCAGTTGATTCATGGGAAAACATGATTCGCAACATGAAAGATACAGAGTTTGAAGGAAAAGATCTTTCTGTAACAGAATTTAATTACGAAAGAGAAACATCTCTATCTGATTTCATAATGGGAAAATTCGGTTTATCACAAACAGCAGCAATGCTTGAAAATTATTCTTCAGAATGTCGAATCACTTTCCCTGCTCTTTTGTATAAATAAAGCAGCAAAGTCAATTTATTCAGTTTCATCTGATTTCATTATCTTTTTAATCAGATTGTACTGAAACCCATAACTTATCAAGGTCCTGATTATTTTTTCAGGATCTTTTTTTATGCGCAGACATTTTTCATAAGCTTTTCTGCATAATTCAGCTTCGTTATTTGTTTCAAAAAAATCATCAAGGGCTGCAGCAGAATCTTCTTTGCTAATGCCACGAACAGCAAGCTCTGCAGCAAGCTTTGTACGACCTTCAGAATGATTTAGTTTTCTGCCGTTCAGCCAGAACTGTGCGAAACGTCTGTCATTCAAATAATTTTTTGATTCCAGATAATCAAGTGCCCGTTCAATATACTGCCGTTCATATTTTTTATTGATTAATTTCTGAGTCAATTTAAAACGACATTGTTCTGCACGGGCAAGATATTCAACAGCCTTCATCTCTGCGGCATAACACATACCGGCATCAATAATATCTTTTTCGTCATCATCACAGAATTCTGCGTTCTGTATAATTTTTTCTGGAAAAACAATTTTGAGATAGGAAATTCTGATAAAAAAAGCAAGTCCCGCATCAGAGTTGATTTTAACAATATCTGGCGAAACTTGCTCTGTACCGTAGATAAGCAAATTCTAGCGTTTTGAGAACTGGAATCTTCTGCGGGCACCTTTCTGACCGTACTTCTTACGTTCAACCATACGAGAGTCGCGAGTAAGGAATCCGTTAGATTTCAATGATGTGCGGGCATCTGGATCAATCTGAACCAAAGCACGAGCAATACCGTGCAAACAAGCAGCTGCCTGTCCGTTCATACCACCACCAACTACGTTGATAAGGATATCATATTTGCTTTCATTTGAAGTTACCTGCAAAGGCTGAATCAAAACCTTTACCTGTTCTTCTGTAGCAAAGTATTCTTTTACATCTTTACCGTTTACAACGATTTTTCCTGAGCCATCACGTACGAATACGCGAGCAACAGCTGTCTTTCTTCTACCTGTACCAATAGCAATGTTCTTTACCATCATAGTCTCCTAATTAAAGCTCAATAGCTTTTGGGTTCTGAGCTGTGTGTGGGTGATCTGTGCCAGCGTAAATCTTTACGTTCTGCATAAGAACACGTCCGAGACGTCCATGTGGAAGCATACCTTTTACAGCAAGACGAATTGGATCTTCAGGATGTTTTTCAAGAAGCTTTTCGAATGTGTGAGCCTTGAGACTTCCTACGAAACCAGTTGTATATTTGTAGTAAATCTTTTTTGTTTCTTTACCACCAGTTACAGCAACTTTATCTGCATTGATGATTACTACATAGTCACCCATTTCCTGATTTGGAGTGTAAGTAGCCTTGTTCTTTCCACGAGCGATGTAAGCAGCTTTTGCAGCTACACGACCAAGTGGCTGTCCAGCAGCGTCGATAACATACCAGTCACGCTTCTGTGCTTTTTCATTTACGAAAATAGTTTTCATGTATATACCTTAAAATATTAAAGTTTTATGGGTTTTTTAAATCTTTGCATCTGACTTAAAATACCCGGAAATTAAAGATGAGCAGTCAATAATTTCCTTTTCATATACGGGGACTTATATCATATAGAATTTGAAATACAAATTCAAGAAGATAATTAGTTTTCAGACTTAGCTTTTGCTTCTTTTTCTTCTTTTTTTGCTTCATTTTTATCTTTAATGTCAGCAGCGCCAATAAAAAGACAGATTAATCCTAAGAAAGCTGCACTGACAGGCGCACAACCTTTAAGAAATGCAATAACATCAGCACCCCAATTCAAAGGAAGAGATGGCATTACAGAAAATACAGTAAAAGCAATAAGAATAATTCCAAGAATTACAGAAATCATTTTAAACTCCAGTGATGAAATATATCAGTTTTTCTGATTGTTTTACTATAAAGCATAAAGCGTAAAATGTTAAGTTTTACAGCTGTCAAAGTCTGAATTTGACGTTTATATATAGAAAAAATATACTGTCACCTGATATGTTGTGCCATTTGTCAATGACAAAACAAAATTTAATATAAAAAAGAAAAGGTTTTAGAAATCAAGATTTTCGGCACTAGACCATCCTGATATTCGTGGATTTAGGAGGACACTTTGTTCCACCATTACCGAC
>JAFOCI010000015.1 GCA_017381365.1 Treponema sp. | reverse complement strand
GAAAAATGGACTTTTAAAAACTCAAAAGAAGCAACCACTCAAGAAATAGAGATACCAATTACAAATTTAGTTGATGCAAATAATTCAAAAATAGATGCTCTTGGTAAAAGCCGTGTAAATGGTTTTGGCGGCGGCAATGATGAACGGGAACAGACATTAAACCAGCTTCTTGTTGAGATGGACGGTTTTGAAAACGAAAAAGGTCTTATCATTCTTGCGGCAACAAACCGTGCAGATATCCTTGATCCAGCTTTGCTTCGTCCTGGGCGTTTTGACCGCCAGGTTCCTGTTGAAAAGCCAGATGTAAAAGGCCGCGAAGAAATCCTTCGTATTCATGCAAAAAATGTAAAACTTGATTCAGATGTAGATTTTGTTTCTATTGCACATGGTACAACCGGTTTTGCTGGTGCCGATCTTGCAAACGTTGTAAACGAAGCTGCACTTCTTGCTGTTCGTAACAAGCGAAAGAAAGTCACAATGGAAGATTTTAACGAAGCCATTGATAAAGTCAGCATCGGTCTTAAGAAAAAGAGCCGCAAGGACAATAAAAAGGAAATGCGCCTCGTTTCCGTTCACGAAACAGGTCACGCTCTTGTAGCAGCCTTTACCCCTGACCATGAACCTGTAAACAAGATTACAGTTGTTCCTCGTTCCCATGGAGTTGGTGGCTTTACACAGTATCGCGAAGAAGAAGAAAAGAACTTTATGACTAAAAAAGATCTTATTCGCGAAGTTGATTCCCTGATGGGAGGCCGTGCTGCTGAACAGATTCTTCTTGATGATATTTCAACAGGTGCTTCTAATGATATTGCCCGTGCTACAGATATAATCAAGAGTATGATTGTAGATTTTGGTATGAGCGATAAATTCCAGAACATGACTTTAGGCAAAGGTGTTCTTGGAAATAGAGGCGGCGAACCAAATCTCGTTCGCGAATTTTCAGAGGAAACTCAAAAATATATTGATGAAGAAATTGCCCGCATAGTAAAAGAACGTTATGACTATGTTGTAAATCTTCTTTCTGAACACAAGGATTTGCTGGATTATATTGCGAACCGTCTTCTTGAAATTGAAACTATGGAAGGTAAGGAATTCTACGAAATTGTTAACGGCGCAAAGTATTGTGCTGAAATTGCAAGTTCATCTTCAGAAGTTGTTGAAGAGCAGGTTGTTGCAGATGAAGCATCAGATGTGCCTTTATCAGATGATGTTCATCCGAATATTGAAGAATAAACGCAAATATAATAGAATGAAAGTTATGAAAAAAATTGCAAAGCTTTTTATTGCAGGATTGTTGTCTGCTGGTATCTCAATGACAGCCTTTGCCCAGGGAATTACAACTGCAAGCGCATATTTTAAAACAGTTTCTGAATATTATGCTTCCATCAAGGATTATGAAGCAAATTTTGATATAAAAGCAGACAAACAGGAAATGTCTGGAAAACTTTCGTACAAAAAGCCTGATCTTTTGCGCATGGATTTTGATTCTCCTTCTGATCAGGTAATCTGCTATAACGGAGATATGCTTACGGTATATCTTCCTGATGCAGCAGCTGTTCTTCAACAGTCTGTAAAAACAGAAGGTAATGCCGCAACTCTCGCAACAGCCAGCGGACTTTCATTAATGTCTCGTTATTACACAATTGCTTATGAGGTTGGACAGGATCCTGTGCCATTGGAATCTGATTCTCCTGAAAAAGTTATTAAATTAGTTTTGAACAGACGTAATACTTCTGAATCATTCAGATTTATTAAGCTGGCAGTTAATGCAGAAACAAAACTTATTCGGCGAGTTGAAGCTGTAACAGTTCGTGGAGAAACGTTTATTTTCAATTTTACTGATTATAAGCTTAATCAGGATTTAACAGATCAAAGATTTATATACGATCCTCCGTCATCAGCAAATAATTATAACAATTTCTTGTTCTCGGAGTAGCAGCATGGACAGCTATGGTGAAATTTTAAAAAGAGCTCGTGAAGAAAAAAAACTTGATATTGTTACAGCTGCAAGGGAAACTTCGATATCTGAAGCCTTTATAAAAGGCTTGGAAAACGAAGATTTGGGTGCTTTTCCTGGAGAAGCATATATGCTTGGGTTCATGCGAAATTACGCAGAATTCCTTAATGTTAGTCCTGAATGTGTTTCAAATCTGTATCGTGCAAAAAAATTGCAGGAATCACCAGTTCCCGAAGGTCTTATTGTTCATGAAAAACCCTGGTTCTTTTGGCCTGTGATTTTTACTAGTTCAGCTTTGTTTTTAGTTGCAGTTTTTGTTGTTCTTTACATTTTTGTATTTAACAAAAAAACAGACGAAATGAGTGAAGTTGTAGTAGATAAAAACGTTACTACAAAAAAATATGAATTAACTGACAAAGTTTTTAGTGGTCGTCTTTATACAGGGGATAAAATTATTTACCCATCTAAAAACGGAAAAATTGTACTTACTGTAAATGATACTCTTTCATCGTTTGGTTTGCAGTGTCCTGTTGGAACTCTTTATACAGACCTGGCAGAAGAAGCAGATCTTGATATTGATGGTGATACAATGTCTGATATGATTGTTTATGTTTCTGACATTTCATCAACAGATTCTTCCCGGGGAGCGGAAGTGCGCATTGTTAAGCGTGGGGAAGGTGTTTATATAACAACTGGTGTAACTGATACTGCTGAAATTCCCTTTGCTTCTGAATTGGGAACACAAAAACGTATTGTAATTCTTGAAGATAATCGTGCATATCCATTTACATTGAATGGAAGTTTCCGCGGTTCCTGCGAATTCCGCTATAAGGTTGACCGTCATGATGCTGTAGAAGGTTATTTTGCTTCTGGTGAAGTTGTTACAATGACAGCAAATAATGGAATTCGAGTCTGGATGTCTAACTGTAATACTGTAAAATTTTCTGTTACTGCGGATTCAAAAGGCTACGATCTTGAAATTGGTAAAGCCGGTCAGGTTCTTGTAGAAGATATTAAGTGGATTAAAGATACTGACGGAAAATATAAGCTGGTGGTTATTGAACTTGACTAAGTTTTTTATTGATCAGCACGGTTGTGCTAAAAATCAGGTTGATGGCGAACTATTAATCAATCATTTTGTTAGTTTAGGAATGAATCAGACTTTCTTGCCGGAAGAAGCTGATTTTATAGTTGTAAATTCCTGTGGTTTTATAGAATCTGCAAAAAAAGAATCTCTTGATGCGGTTGTTACTGCAAAACAGGATTATCCAAAAGCAAAAATTCTTTTGACGGGCTGTCTGGCTGAACGTTATGCAGAAGTTTTGAAAGATGCCCTTCCGGAAGCGGATGGAATTTTTGGTAACGGAAATCTTTCAAAAATTGACGAATTCATAAGATTATTTCTGGATGGTGAGCGTCCTGTGCAGACTTATGAGCAGGAAGGCGTATGCTGCGGTGACCGCAAAATGCTGCTTTCGTACCCAGGGAGTGCCTTTATAAAAATTACAGAAGGCTGTTCAAATCACTGTTCTTTCTGCGCAATTCCGATTATTCGCGGGGAATTAAGAAGCCGCAAAGCTGCAGAAATTATTGAAGAAATAAAAGTGCTGCTTTCCCGTGGAATTGTGGAATTCAATCTTATTGGTCAGGATTTAGCCGCTTATGGAACTGGCGAAGGCGACGATGTTTTTGGTGACGGTCAGTATCCATTGCCAGAATTAGAAAACGGAATCAATAAGGGAACAGAAAAACAGTCTGCGCTGGCAAAGCTTTTAAACATGATTTCTGAAATTCCAGGCAATTTTATTGTTCGCCCCCTTTACATTCATCCTGACCATTTTAACCGGGATATTTTACCTGTTATGCAAAAAGATAAACGGCTTTTGCATTATTTTGACATTCCGTTCCAGAGTGGCGATACGGAAACGATTCGCCGGATGAACCGAAAGGGAAGCTTTGAAGAATATTCACGGCTTGTAAAGGATATTCGCAATGCGTTGCCAGATGCAGCTTTGAGAACAACGTTCCTTACAGGCTTCCCTGGCGAAAGCGAAGAAAGTGCAGAAAATACCCGCAGATTTCTTAAAGAAATAGAGAGCGACTGGTCTGGATGTTTTGCATACAGCCGTGAAGAAGACACGCCTGCTTATTCTATGAAGGGGCGTATAAGTCAGAAAAAAGCTCAGGAACGGGCAGATGAACTTTGTGGAATTCAAAGTGAAATTACCCGGCGCCATCTAAAGACTCACGTTGGTAAAGAATACGATATTTTAATAGAAGAAATAGTTGAAGGCGAAGACGGTCTTGCAATTGGTCGTGCCTGGTTCCAGGCGCCAGATGTTGATGGCAGCGTTGTTGTTCGCTACGAAAAGGATTTGCCTAAGGAAAATAATCTTGTAAAGGCTGGACGTTTTGTTAAGGCAAAGATTGTTGCTGCCAGCGATGTAGATTTGGATGGAATTCTAACAGGCGATTCAGAATTGAACAATAATGTTCCAGAAAATACAATGGAATTTGCAACAGAAGTTAGAAAAGACTAAAAAGAAACTTGTATTTTTCAAAAAGACTGCAGCTTCTGCGGAAAAATCCTGCGCGGGATACGGAAGGGCGAGGCGAAGCCGAGCGTGCGGAATGCAGCTTGCTGCATGAAGCACCGACCGTGAGGGTAGCCTGTAGTAGCCCTTTGCAAACAAAATTTTCGCCCAAAAAAGAGGAAAAAATGGCATACGAATATTTAGAAAACTTAAATCCTGAACAGACGGCGGCGGTTGTACATTCTGGAAGTCCTCTTTTGATTCTGGCGGGGGCTGGTTCTGGAAAAACCCGCGTAATTACAACGAAAATTGCGTATCTGATTCAGCATGAAAATTTTCAGCCGTGGCAGATTCTGGCGGTAACTTTTACAAAAAAAGCTGCAAATGAAATGAAGGAAAGGGCGGTGGCGCTGGAACCTTTGGCTGCGGACGCTCAGATTAAAACTTTTCACTCTTTTGGCGCATGGTTTTTGCGGCGTTATGCGGAAGAGGCTGGCCTTGAGCCTAATTTTACAGTTTATGATGACGATGATTCTGCAACTTTGCTGATGAAAGCAATGCCGGGAATGACAAAAAAGCAGGCGAATCTTGCGGCTCACAAAATTGCGCTCTGCAAGGATTATTGTCTTACTCCTGAGGATGATTTAAGTGCTATTGAGTATGATGGCAATTTGAATGAAGTTTATGACGCGTACCAGCAGCGTTTGAAGGCAACTGGAAATGCGGATTTTGGCGATCTGATAATGAAGCCGGTTCAGATTCTGGAAAAAAATCCTCAGATTCGTTCCCAGATGCAGCATCGGTTTAGAGTCATAATGGTGGACGAGTATCAGGATTCCAATGTGGCGCAGTTTAAGCTTCTGCATGCATTGAGCGGAGTTGAAGAAAACAGCGGAACTTATGTCTGCGTTGTTGGTGATGATGATCAGTCGATTTATAAATTTCGTGGGGCAGAGGTTCAGAATATTCTGCAGTTCCCTGATTTTTTTCCTGGAACTGAGCTTATTCGCCTTGAACGGAATTACCGCTCTACTGGAAAAATTCTTGCCGCTGCAGATGCGGTTGTAAGAAATAATGCTAACCGTCTTGGAAAAACTCTTATTGCTGACCGTGGCGAAGGGCAGCAGCCTGTGCTGGTTTTTTTGGATAATCAGGACAGGGAAGCAGAATTCTGTGCTTCTTTGGTAAAAAAAGCTGTGGCTCTTGGTGGTCATTACAGTGATTTTGCTGTTCTGTACAGAACAAATGCTCAGTCGCTGGGCTTTGAAACTGAATTTTTACATCAGAAAATTCCTTATAACGTTGTCGGCTCTTTAAAATTTTATGAGCGCGAAGAAATCAAAGATACGCTGGCTTATCTTGCGCTTCTGGCAAATCCAAGAGATGAAATTGCATTTAGCCGCATTGTAAATAAACCTGTTCGCGGAATTGGCGAAAAATCTCAGGAAAAAATTATTGCATCTGCATATGAATATAGCGGTGCACTTATAGAAGATTTTAATCTTTTAAATGCGGCTGAAAACTGTGGGGAAACGCTTTCTAAAAAGGCAAAGGAAGGTCTTAAGGATTTTTGCGCCATGATGAAGGACTTGCGTAAGTATATTGATGATGCAAGTAAGGAATCGCCGGAGAATCCGATGATAGATGCCCTTGCCCTGGAAGCCACTTCTGCAGGTACGGATGAGGAAATTTCTAAAGATTTGCAGGGAGCGACGCCAGAATACGAAAGGCTTTCTGTTTTCATAAACAAGGTTCTGGAAGAATCCGGGCTTTACGATTATCACAAGGCGCAGGATGAAGTTGACGGAACAAGTCGCGTTCTTAACATGGATGAACTTGTGAACAGTGCAGAGCCTTATCCTCTTAGTAATCAGGGGCTTCTTGATTTTCTTGATACTATTGAACTGGACCGCTCTTTAGCTTCTGATATGGAAGAAACTCCTGATGCGGTAACTTTGATAACTTTGCATAATACAAAAGGGCTGGAATTCAACAGAGTTATTATTACAGGTCTTGAAGGCGGAATTTTCCCACGGGAAGACAAGTTTGGCGCAGACCTGGAAGAAGAACGTCGTCTTTTTTACGTTGGAATTACCCGGGCGCGAAACGAACTTTACATTACAAGCTGCGGAATGCGTCGTCTCTACGGAAGGACGCAGCCAATGATGCCTAGTTCTTTTCTGTATGAAGCTGGTGACGTTTTTACTGTAATGGGAAAAGTGCCACTTGTTTATAAGCGCAAGATTTCTGGGGAAAGCGATTTTAGCTCCAGTGACGATTGTTTGGATTTGGGCGGCGTAAAAGGTGAATTATTAAAAAAATGGTGCAAAGGTGTAAGACTTTACCACGATGATTATGGCTACGGGCAGATTGTAGAAAGTTCTGCTGAAAGCGGCGAAGTTGTAATTACCGTGCAGTTTGAAACTGGCGAAAGCAAAAAGTTCATGCCAGAATTCCAAAGCCGCAAGCTGGATATCATACGGGATTAACAAAATTTTGCAATTTGCTGTATTCAGTATATAATTGGTTTATGCAGAGTATGAATTTATGGCAAAAAAGTGTTTATTCCGATGGTTCAAAATTTTATGTAAGCAATCCTTGTCCTAAAAAAGGCGAAACGGTAGAAATTTCAATCCGATTGTTTTCTGATTCACCAGTTCAGAGTGTTTTTGTTGCAGGAAAGCGCAATGGAGCTACTCTTCCAGAAAAAATGGAAAAAAAATCTGAAAAAAACGGGCTTTCATATTATTCCGCAAAAATTCAGATTTTTGAAAAAGAATTTAGTTACAAGTTTATCCTTGCTACCAGCGAAAAAATTTATTATTACGACCAGACTGGAATTTATGGCCACATAACAGATGACAGTCATAATTTTCGCATTCTTACAGATTATGTACAGCCGGAATGGGTAAAAAATGCGGTTTTCTATCAGATTTTTCCGGAGCGGTTTTGCAACGGCGATGATTCGTTGAGCGTAAAGGATGGAGAGTACGAATTTGACGGTGTGCCAGTTCGGCAGATCAAAGACTGGAGTTCTGTTCCAGAAGATTATGAAAAAGCTCGTTGTGTTGATTTTTACGGCGGCGATTTAGTGGGAATCCGCAAAAAGATTCCGTATCTTAAAAAACTTGGAGTTACAGCTCTTTATCTAAATCCGATTTTTTATGCTGCTACAGTTCACAAGTACGACTGTCTTGATTATTTCCATGTTGATCCTCATTTTGGCGGCGACCAGGCACTTGTAGATTTAATAGAAGAACTTCACAAAAACGGAATGAAAATCATTCTTGACGTTTCCATTAACCACACTGGAATTGCAAACCGCTGGTTCAACAGGGACGGAACATTTTTCCCAAAAACAGAAGGCGCATACAATAATCCAGATTCAGAAGAGCGGGAATATTATTTCTTTAATGAAGATAATTCCTATCATGCCTGGTTTGGAGTTCCAACATTGCCAACATTGAACTATACCAGCGAAAAGCTGCGCCACCGCATCTGGCAGGACAAAGATTCAGTTGTAAAAAAATGGCTAAGAAAACCTTTCTGTACTGACGGCTGGCGTTTTGATGTTGCCGATGTAATGGCACGCAAGGATGAACTTCAGCTGCACCATGAAATCTGGCCGCAAATTCGCAGCAGCATAAAGGAAGAAAATCCGCAAGGGTATATTCTTGCAGAAGACTGGTCGGACTGCACCGAGTTTTTGAACGGTGATGAATGGGATTCTCCAATGAATTATTTTGGTTCCTGCCGTCCAATCCGCAGTTTTTACGGTCAGACGGATTTTTTCATAAGCCATTCCCCGGAAATGAGGGACATTCCAGCAAAAATAGACGCAAAAGCTTTTGCTGACTGGATTCAGAATTATCTTGCCCGCCTTCCTTACGTTTCTCAGCAGGTTCTGTTCAATCTTCTGGACAGCCACGATATTTCACGCTTTCACAATGATCCAAAAATCAGCACAGACGCAGTTCACGGCGCAATAAAAATGCTTTTTACACTTCCTGGCTGCACAAATATGTATTATGGCGACGAAGCCGACATTGACGGCCGCATGCACAACAACGAGGGCTGCCGCTATCCTATGCCTTGGAACAAAGATATTGAAAAGCTTGAAATCTATGGGCTTTATTCTAAGCTTTGCCACATAAAAACAACTTCCAGTGCCTTTTGCGACGGCGGCTTTAAGATTGTTTACGCGGAAAATTCTGTTCTTGGCTTTGCCCGCTTTACTAGCGACGAGCTTTGGCTTACTGTTGCCAGTTCAGACCTTGAATCCCGCCAGATTAAAATTCCGGTTGCTGTATTTGGCCAGTCCTTTGCGGAAAATGCCGTCATTCAGAAGGATGCGCTGGAAACGGCGGTTAATGCAGTTGTTAAAAACGGCCAGCTTTCCCTTACTGTTCCTGCTGGAAAATCTTTTCTGTTTAAGCTTTAAAAGAATTCGGGGCGCTTAACGGGTGTTCCAGCCTTCGCTAACGCTCAAAGTCCTCACTCACTCACTCCGTTCGCTCCGGTCTTCTCGGCTCCGCCTCGGGCTTCCATACCCTGCGCTGGTCTAAAACAATAGTTTTTTTTGCCCACCTTGCGCAGTTAGTAACACTAGCTGGCAGTTTTGGAAGGCTCTTTCTGACTGAAAGTAAAATCATTTTTATACAGTGAAAATTTAACTGCATATTTTATTCATTGTATAAAATTCACATTTCTTCTATAATAAAAAGTATGAGTACTCACAAAACTATTGACGAGGAGACATTGAACAATCTCCTTTATCTTTCACGTCTTTCACCAGAAAGCACGAATCTTGAAACGCTTAAAAAACAGGTTGATGAAATCGTTGGCTATTTTGACATTCTTTCAAAATATGATGACAGCGAAAATCCTTATGACGCATACCCATCAACTGTTGCCGAAAATCTTCGTGACGACACTGTAGTTCCAGGTCTCGAAATTAACGACGTAAAAAAAGTAACAGAAGAATTCATGGACGGCTACTTCCAGGTACCAAAGGTCATTGGAGAAGGAGCATAAAATCGAAGAAAAAGCCACAGATTACACAGATGTAAAGGATTTACACAGATTTATATTATGTATATCTGTGCTAATCTGTGTTCATCTGTGGATAAATAAAATTTCAGGATAGTTATTTTTATGTATACAATCAACGAAACAATCGAAGCCCTTAAGTCTGGAACAACTTCCAGCGTGGCTCTTGTAAAAAAATCATTTGAAACTTTCGAAGCAGATAAGGCTTCTGAAAAGCCATTGAACGCATTTCTTGAACTTTACGAAGATGCCCTTACAAAAGCAGAAATCGCAGACAAAGAAATTGCAGAAGCAAAGGCAAACGGCAGCCTGGATGCTCTTTTTGAAAAAAAGCCGCTTCTTGGCGTTCCTTTTGCAAACAAAGACAATATTTCTTCAAAAGGACACAAGCTTACTTGTGGTTCAAAAATCCTTACTGGCTACGTTGCTCCATACAATGCAACTGTAATTGACCGTCTTGAAAAGGCTGGAGCTATTCCCCTTGGTCGCTGTAACCAGGACGAATTTGCCATGGGTTCTTCAACAGAATATTCTTCTTACGGCGCAACCCGTAACCCTATCAACCGGGAATACGTTTCAGGTGGTTCTTCCGGTGGTTCGGCTGCAGCTGTTTCTGGAAATCAGGCATTGTTCAGCATCGGTACAGAAACTGGTGGTTCAGTTCGTCTTCCAGCTTCATACTGTGGTATTTACGGTCTTAAACCAACTTACGGCGTTCTTAGCCGCTGGGGTGTTGTTGCTTACGGTTCATCCCTTGATCAGGTTGGAATCATGGGCCACAGTCCTTCTGATATTGCAGCACCTTTGGCTTGCATGGCTGGCGTTGATTTCTATGATGACACATCTGCTGACCTTCCTGGTGTAGAAAAGCTTAAAGAACTTAAACCTTATGCAGATATGTCTTCTTTGAAGATTGCAATTCCAAAGCAGTTCCTTGAAACAAAAGGTCTTGATGCTGATGTTCAATCTGCTTTTAACGAAACCCGCGCATGGTTTGAATCAAAGGGCGCAAAAATTGACGAAGTTGATCTTCCAGTATTAGACGCTTCCATTGCTTCTTATTATGTAATCGCTCTTTCAGAAGCTGCTTCCAACCTTAGCCGCTTTGACGGTATCCGTTATGGTAACCGCGTAGACAACGGCAAAGGCTACGATGAACTTTACGTAGACACACGTTCAGACGGATTTGGTCCTGAAGTTAAGCGCCGTATTGTAATCGGTAACTACGTTCTTTCTGAACAGTTCTCTGGAGACACTTACAAAAAAGGTATGACTGTTCGTGCCCGCATTCAGCGGGAAATGGCAAAGCTTTTTGAAAGCTATGACATTGTTCTGGCACCAACTTGTCCAACTCCAGCATTCAAGCTTGGCCAGAAAGTTGACGACCCATTGGAAATGTATCTTAGCGACATGTACACAGTATTCGTAAACCTTGCCCGCATTCCTTCAATCAATGTTCCTGCTGGAAACGCAAAAGAAACAGACAACATGCCAATCGGTATGCAGTTTGCCGGCCCAATGTTCAGCGAAGCAAAGCTGCTGGAAATCGCCCAGGTTTGGGAAGAAGATCACAAAGGTTGTGGTGTACCACTTAAATAGGAGTTAGAAAATGGCAATAGATAAATACGAAATCGTAATCGGATGTGAAATCCATACTCAACTCCTTACAAAGACAAAGGCTTTCTGTGCCTGCGAAAACCGTTACGGCGGTATGCCAGACACACGCGTTTGTCCTGTTTGTCTTGGACTTCCTGGAGCTATGCCTCGCATTTCTAAAGGCTATGTTGAACTTGGTGCTGTTGCAGGTCTTGCCTTGAACTGTGACATTGCTTCTTATACAAAATTTGACCGCAAGCACTATTTCTATCCTGACCTGGCAAAGGGTTATCAGATTACTCAGTACGATCTTCCTCTTTGTACAGACGGATTCGTTGATCTTCCGTTGGTTCACTATCCAAAAGATCAGCAGCCAGGCGGAGAAAAATGCCGCACAAAGAACTTTATTGGCGAAGACTGTATCATCGACGGAAAATACCGCCGTGTTCGTGTAGAACGCATTCACCTTGAGGAAGACGTAGGTAAGTCACTTCACCTTCAGGGCGCTCACTCTTACATCGACTACAACCGCTGCGGTACACCGCTTATCGAAATTGTAACAAAACCGGATATGACCAGTCCAGAAGAAGCTGCTTTGTTCATGCAGACTGTTCAGGAAATCCTCCGCTATGTAAAAGTAACAAAGGGTAACCTTGAAGAAGGTAACATGCGTTGTGATGCCAACATCAACCTGAATGTTTGGGAAGACGGAAAGCTTTACCACACTCCAATTTCTGAAATCAAGAACCTGAACTCTTTCAAGGCAATCCGTGATGCCTGTGCATACGAAGCACAGCGCCAGCTTAAGGAATTTATAGAAGACCGTCAGGAATTCAATCCAGGCTTTAAGAACACAATGGGCTGGGACGAAGAAAAGGGTGTTACAAACATTCTCCGTACAAAGAACAGTTTTGTAGACTACCGCTTTACAACTGAACCAGACATCAAGCCTTTTGCAGTTTCAACAGAACTTGTAGAAGCTGCTGCCGAAAAAGTTGGTGAACTTCCAGAACAGAAGCGCATACGTTTCCAGCAAGAATTTGGTCTTACTCAGTTTGACTCAGAAGTTCTTACTGGAACCCGCGATCTTTCATTGTGGTTTGAAGAAGCTGCCGCTGAATCAAAATCCGCAAAAAAAGTTGCAAATCTTATAATTGCAGAACTTCTTGCTGTATTGAACGAAAAGAAACAGACTATTAACGATGTAACAATCACTCCAAAGCATATTGCAGAACTTGCAGATGCGCTTGAAGAAAAGAAAATCACTTCAAAGCAGGGAAAAGAAGTTTTTGCAGAAATGCTAAGTTCTAACAAACTTCCTTCTGTAATAATCAAAGAAAAGGGTATGGAAGTTGTAAGCGATGAGGGCGCAATCGAAAAAATCGTAAACGAAGTTATTGCTGCAAATCCAAAAGCAATTGAAGACTTCAAGAGCGGAAAGACTAACGTTGTTGGCTGGCTTATGGGTCAGGTAATGAAAGCTAGTCAGGGTAAGGCAAATCCTGGTCAGGCAACAAAAATGATCAGTGAAAAGCTTGCAAAATTGTAATTTATAGAAAATCAGCCAGCGCATAAAAATATGTCGAACATAGAATATTTAGCAAAAGAAATAAATTCTCGGTATGGAAATATTAAGCGGGCACGAAACTGTTTTCTATATACAGCAAGAGGTGTTCGTCTTACTGATATGTATCAGGAAGGCGGACGTGCGATTCTTGGATGGGGCGGCGGTTCTGCTTTTACAATGTTCAAAAATGTAATGAACCGTGGTATAACAGGAAGTTTCTCAACTGATTATGAAAAACAGTCTGTTCGCGCAGTTCAAACGCTTTTTGACTCCTGCAGAGAATTATTTTACTTTAATTCTTATGAATCTGCATTAAAAGCCGCAGTTCAGTTTTCTGCAGCCGGAACAACCGTATATAAGCCGTGGAATCCTGTTTATATCGAATGGAAAGAGCAGGAATCAATTGTTTTTGCACCAGCTTTACCATGGTCCCAGTCAATTTATATTGTTGCAGTAAAGCCAGCTGTTGTTCAAAAAGCACTTGAAGATGGCAAACTTATTTCTTCAAATCAGAATATTCCGGCTCCTTTACATGCTGCAATTGCCCGTTCTATTTACGATTTGATAGCAGCTCTTTCTGAACGTCAGGAAAAACATTGGTTTATTTATGACAAAATTCTTACAAAATACTGGGAGCGAAAAGGGCCTTATCTTTTTCCAAAAGTTGCAAAAGAAAAATACAGTGATTTTATGTTGCATTGTCTTAATCTTGGAATTGTCATAAGTCCAGATTATTCAGTTCCTTCAATAGTTCCGTTTGGTGCAGATACAGGGGTATTTACTGCATTAAAAAATAATCCTTTTGAATTATAGGTGAGAGAATGTCACAGAGCGAAATGATTCTTTATGCAGTTAAACTGATTCTTGGAGGAATAACAGCTCTTTCGGCTGCGATGTTATTTTCTAAAACAAAAGATCCAGCCTGGATTAGTTTGATAGCAGGGTTTGTAACAATGTACGCAAGTTATGTTTATGATCTTCTGTTAACTCTTGGAATTGTAATTTCACAGGATATTTTTATTGCAGGAATACCTTTGACAAATCTTATTTTTACAGCCTTACCAAGCATGTTTTTTATTCTGGCATTTGCAATAATGCTATTTCGTAAATAGGAAATAATATGGAACTTTCTCCAGCAGATAAATTTTGGAATGATTTTTTAGTTTCTACAAACCGTGATTCTGAGGACAGGTGTGCCGGGGATATCAATTTTGAATCGAAAGGTTTTTCAAATGATGTTCAGATTTCAATGATTTTGAGTGGTGCTAAAACTGCTGTTTTTACAAGTTTTGCTTCTTACGCTATAGACGGTGAACCTTTGCCTGTAACAGGCGAATTATATATGGTTTTCGATCGTTCCGATAATCCTCGTGCAATAATTCAGCTTGAAAGCGTAAATATCGTTCCTTTTAATGAAGTTACCTGGTTAATGGCCAGTCAAGATGGGGAAGATTCCAATCTGGATGAATGGAAATCTAAGATGCAGGAAAATCTTGAGCTGGAAGGTTCTATAGTTGGTTTTGATTTTACACCTGACATGAAGCTGGTTTATCAAACTTTTTCTGTAGTATACAAATAATTGTTTTATTGTTAGATGCATCTTTTGGAGTTATAATATTGACATAATATTTTTTCCGGAGGATAAAATGGGAAAATCTATAAAAAATGCATCTATTGGTAAACTTATTTTGCAGCTTGCTATTGGTGCTCTTCTTGTTGTTGCTGGCATCTGGGTATTTTCCAATACTCAAAGTGGTGGTGATGAAGCAGTAAAGGCTATCAGAAAAATCTTTGACAATAAAGATTTTGGAAAGATGATTGGAATTGTATTTGGCGCTATTGAACTTGTTGCAGGTGCTTTTCTTATCCTTGAACCATTTGTAGGAATTATTCGAAATTACACATCGCTTGTAATTATTGCAGTTCTTGCAATTTGGATTGTTGCTACTATCCTTATTGATTTCTGTGGTACTGGTGCTGGTGGATTGTTAAAACCTTCAATTGCTATTGGTGATATTGAAAAAACAGAAGATTTTCTTAAATGGCTTTATCAGTTTGCAGGACATCTTACTGTGATTGGTGCATTACTTTATCTTCGTGACTAGAATCAGTATACAGTTTGATTGAAAAAAAAGCAGAAATTCATCAAATATTTGCTGGATTTCTGCTTTTTTTATTTAAAAATACCGATAATTATTATATGAAAAAATTATTGATTTTATTTGCATTTTTATTTGCTTCAATTAGTGTCTGGTCAGAGCAAGATAAAATTTTAAAATATGATTTTGGAATTTCAACAGGAATTCCAGTATATAGCAGAAATGATGAATCAGTTTTTACTGAAGAATCTAGAGTTATTATTGGAACAACTGCAGATGTTTCTTTGCAGCTTATTAAACCTTTAAGATTTCTTGTTGGAACTGATGTTTGTGCCGATTTTATGTGGAATTCAGATGAGCATAATTATCATTTAGATTATTCATTTTGGAGCGGAATAAAATTTTTTCCAGGATTTGGCGGATTAAATCTTTCAATTGCTTATGCATTAGGCAGTCGAACTGATTTTATAAAAACGTGTGATAAATCTATTGAATCTTTTGAATATAATGGAAATTTATATCATTATATTAATAAAGAAACTGATTCTTATATTGAATCTACTGCTTGGGGTAATGGATTTAGAATTAGTATTGATTATGATTTTTCGTATGAAAACAAGTTAATGTTTTTACCTGCTTTAGGTGGTTATTATAGATGTATGCCTCGTGGTAATAATAACTGGGATAATATTTTTGCAGTGTACGTTTCATTTAGTTTTTAATATATTTGCTTATAACGAAAAAAGGCTGCCCTGAAAATTCACAGAACAGCCTTTTTTGTAAAAATCAGAATTATCGAGCGTATTCAATAATTCGTGTTTCACGAATCATTGTAATACGGATTCTTCCAGGATATTTAAGATCGTTTTCAATCTGTTTAGCAATATCGCTGGCAAGCTGTTTTACTTCATTGTCTGCAACTTTTTCGTTGTTAACAAGAATACGAAGTTCTCGACCTGCCTGAATTGCATAAGCTTTTTCAACACCTTCAAAGTTTTCTGCAATTGCTTCCAGATTTTCAAGACGCTTAACGTAGTTGTCCACAGTTTCTCGTCTTGCTCCAGGGCGGGCAGCAGAAATAGCATCTGCAATTTGAACGATGATTGCTTCCAGTGTATTTGCTTCTACATCGTTATGGTGAGCTGCAATTGCATTGATAACTTTTGCATCTTCACCCATTTTTCTAGCCATTTCAGCACCAACTTCTGCGTGGTTCTGATCGCTGTCGTTTTCTGCACCCTTACCAATATCGTGGAGAATAGCAGCACGTTTAGCAAGGTCTCTGTTTGCACCAACTTCTGCAGCAATCATGCTGGCAACAGTTGCAACTTCTTTTGAGTGAACAAGAACGTTCTGTCCGTAACTTGTGCGGAAGTAAAGACGTCCTAGTGCGCGGATACCTTCTGTAGGCATATTGTGAATGCCAAGATCGAATAAAGCCTTTTCGCCTTCTTCGTAGATTTTGTTCTGAATTTCACGAGTAACTTTCTGAACAACTTCTTCAATGCGAGCCGGGTGGATTCGTCCATCTGAAATAAGGCGTTCCAAAGATTGTTTTGCAATTTCTTTTCTGACTGGATCAAAACATGAAATTACAACAGCTTCTGGTGTGTCATCAATAATGATGTCTACACCAGTAAGAGTTTCAAGGGCTCGAATATTACGTCCTTCACGGCCAATAATACGACCTTTCATTTCATCGCTAGGAAGGGAAACTGTTGTAACTGTAATGTCACTTGTTGTTTCCGGTGCGATTCTCTGAATGGCAGAAACTAAAATTTCACGAGCCTTTTTTTCTGCGGAAAGCTGAGCATCCTGCTCAATCTTATTAAGAAGAGCCTGTGCATCATGACGGGCGTCATTTTCAAGGTTCTTGATAATAAGTTCTTTTGCTTCCTGTGCAGAAAGTCCAGAAATACGTTCAAGTTCACGTCTGTAAACTTCTTCCTGTTCTGCAACAGCGGCTTCTCGCTTTTTCATTGCAACCTGACGGTCTGCAAATTCTTTTTCTTTCTTTTCGAATTCAGCAGTTTTCTGATCAACAAGTTCTTCTTTCTTGTTTACTCTTGCTTCGTAACGTTGTACTTCAGCACGGCGTTCACGGTTCTCTCGCTCTTGCTGGTTTCGTTCACGAATGAGTTCATCTTTTGCATTTAGCAAAATTTCTTTTTTCTGAGCTTCAGCTTCTTTTATTGCATCCTGTTTTACACGTTCTGCTTTTTGCTCCGACGCAGATAGTTGAAATCTGGCATACAGCCAGCGAATAATCCATCCAAGAACAATTCCAACAACAGGGAGAATGAACAACAACAAAGTGTTCATATTCATTATCTTCTCCTTGTGATTATTATAGAATAATTCAATTTTAATTCTACAACAGTAAAATTAGAATGTCAAATAAAGTGTTTTATATATATGAAGAAAAGTATGGATTTTTCTTTCTGTTAAAAATTATTAATGATGTTTAAAATCATTTATTTGTGCGGAAGGTTGAACACCCCGACCTTCAGGTCGTATGAGTGGTATCAGATTCAACTGCGATGCCCTTATGAAAACTAACAGTACCCCTATGCTTGCGTCGGGGGAGCGTTTTATTCATTTACAAAAAAAAACTGGTGTAGTATTCTCTTTCTTATCTTATCTTTTTATTTTATGACATTAATTTCTGGGAATATTAAAATGATTCAGATATTTGGCACACTTAAAAATTTTGATGTTAAGACTGCGCAGCGCTGGTTTTCTGAGCGAAGAATTTCTGTTCAGTTTGTTGATCTGAAAGAAAAGGTGATGAGTAGAGGGGAATTTGATTCTGTTGTTGATGCAATTGCAAGAACTTGCGGCAGCAGAGCGGATGCGATTGAGGAATTAATTGATAAAAAATCTAAAGAATATGCCAGCATTGCATATTTGGATGATAGTGAAAAAGCTGATAAATTGTTTGAAAATCAGCTTAAACTTTTGAAGCAGCCTGTATGTCGAAACGGAAAACAGACAGCGACCGTTGGACTCCAGCAGAAAGTTTGGGAAAACTGGAGTTTATAATTTTTATTTAAAGATGTCTAATAAGTACGATTTTGCGAGGGTATTTTTTTTATGGGAAAAACTTCTGAACGAAGTTTTCCATATTTATCAAAGCCATTTAACTGCTGCGCCGGCTCGCAGTTAAATGAGCTTTCTTACATTGCGAAGTCTTTGCCTAGGTAGATTTCTCGGGCTAGTTCGCTGTTTAGGATTTCGTCTTTTGTACCGCTGATTGTAATCTGGCCGGAACTTACAATTAGGGCTCGGTCTGTGATTTCCAGGGTATCGCGTACGTTGTGGTCGGTGATAAGGATTCCGATTCCTCGCTTTGCTAAAAGTCGTATCATGTGTTTAATGTCGGCAACGGCGATAGGGTCAATTCCTGCAAATGGTTCATCCAGCAGTAAGAATTTTGGTTCGATGGCAAGAGAGCGGGCGATTTCTGTTCTTCGGCGTTCACCCCCAGAAAGAGTGAATGCATATTGTTTTCTGATACGCCCAATCGCGAACTCTTCAATGAGTTCTTCCAGACGCTGTTTTTTTTCAGCTTTTGATAAATCTTTTCGTGTTTCAAGAATGGACCAGATGTTTTCTTCTACGGTAAGCTTTTTGAAAACGCTAGGTTCCTGCGGAAGGTAAGAAATTCCTTTTCTAGCCCTTTTATACATTGGAAGCGGTGTAATCTGTTCATCATCCAGAAAAATATCGCCGGCAGTTGGCTGATGGAATCCAACAATCATGTAAAAAGTCGTTGTTTTGCCAGCTCCGTTTGGTCCAAGAAGTCCAAGAACTTCCCCTGTTTGCATCTGGAATTCAATTCCTTTTACAACATTTTTATGACCAAAGCTTTTAAATAGGCTGGAAACTCTTAGAGTGTGGATGGAATCATTCTGTTTATGTGCTGTTTCAGAGATATTTATATCGTCACTCATATCTGGTTTCCTTTTATATATTTCTATTTTTTTTCTTCTGTTTTTTCGTTAGTCTGCTCTTGAATTGTGTTGATGTCAGTGTTTTCTGAAGATTCAGTTTCTTTTGCTGTAACATCATTTTTTTCAGGTTGAACTTCTGGTTTTTCTTCTTCTTTTGATGATTTTCGCTCATCTATAACAGAACCTTTTACACGGCCGTCAAGAGTAATTTCCTGTGAATCCATATCCAGTGTAATTTCTTGAGCTCGGAATGTATCTTCGCCTTGTTTAATCTGAGCGTTACCAGAAAGCTCAAGTTTTTTTTCTTTCTTACGGTAAATTGCGTATGCTCCTTTACAGACATTGTCTTTTTGCTGAAGTTCAATATCAATCTGAATCATTGCAATATCAGTGTTCTGGTTGTATTCTATGCGCTGAGCCTTAGCATTAACATCATTTTTTTCGTCTATCAAATTAACATTTTCGCTAAGTCGCGCGATTTTGGTTTCTCTGTCATAATGCATTTTTTCGCAGGTGAATTCCAGTTCTGACTCCATGTTTTTGCCCTTTATGGAGCCTTCTGCTTCTATATAACGGAAATCTTTGCCAGACATGGTAATTCTTCCTGCAGAAATTTCCATTGATTCCGTAAGAACGTAGGCTTCTCCGATTAAACTTGTTGAATCAGATTTATCACCAATGGTACCTGTCATTGAATTTGCCGAAAAAGTGATTTTTTCTGCAAAAATCAAAGTTGAGAAAAAAATGTTTATTGTAAAAAAAATCAGAGTTTTTTTCATTTTTTATTTTTCAGATTCAACAGAAACCGAAACTTCTTCTTTACTATTATTGCCGGAATCTTCGTTTTTTTCAAATTCTCCGGTGATTACACCTGTAAAGGCAAATTTTTTACTTATTGCGCTGGCAGAAAAACCAGAGCCCTGCATGGTTGTGTCGCCCTTTTTTATTGTTACCATGTCATTACGGCTGCTAGTCAATTGTTCTGATTTTCCGTTCCATCGGATAGAACCGGCAGTTACTTCCAGATTTTCATCAAAGTTTTTAATTTTAATGTCATCATATAAAGTGTATTTTTCTTCATCAGAATTTGCCGAAAGCAGTTTGCAAGAGCCTTCTGTTTCAATTTCTCCAGTTTTTTTTAAAAGCTGAAAACTAACATCTCGGGCATACATGGAATTTCCTTCCTTGTATTGCTCAAGAACACCAGCAGAAAGAGAAAGCTTTTTTGCGTCGTCTTCATATTTTGTGTAAACGGCATCCGTAAAAATAAATTCCGGCACGTTGGATTCATCCTGATAGCTCTGACTATACTTAAGAGAACAGCCGAGAAAAATGAACAGAGAAGAAATGGTGATTGCCAGAATTCGTTTTTTCATTATTTATCTAAAGCTGCTCCAATGAATGCAGTGAACAACGGATGAGGTTTTGTTGGTCTTGAAACAAATTCAGGGTGATACTGAACTCCAACTCCCCATTTATGATTTTCCCATTCAAAGGCTTCTGTTCGCTTGTCCAATTCAGAAATTGCGCATGGAATAAGTCCATGTTCTGTCATGTCTTTTGAATATTTGCGGTCGAATGTGTATTTATTTCTGTGTCGTTCAACGATTGTTGATTTTTTGTATGCATCATGAAGCTTTGTGCCTTTTGTGATTTTTACGGTTGCGGCTCCAAGCTGCATTAAGCCTGATGCAGAAAGACCAGCCTGTTCTTCTGGAAGACTGATGATAGCGTGTTCTGAATTCTGAATGAATTCTGTGCTGTCGGCATCTTCCCAGCCAAGAATAGAGCGGGCAGTCTCAATTGGCATAAGCTGCATTCCAAGGTCAATTCCAAGATATGGAATGTTATTTTCGCGGGCATATTTTACAGTTTTAAGAAGACCAAGGAAGCCTCGCTGTCCGTAATTGCCAGGAATTACGATACCATCTGCGCCTTCAAATGCTGTCGCAAAATTTTCTGTGTCTTCAAGAGATTCTGCATCTATTTTGCGTATTTCAAGTTTTGCACCAAAGGAAGTGATTGCTGCATGGAAAAGGGATTCACGTACAGATTTATAACATTCATCAAGGTAGTCTTTTTTGCCAACCATTGCGATTGTAACCTTTTGTCCTTCACCGTTAAGTTTGTTAAGGAAAGCTGTCCATTGACGAATGTTTGAGTTAGGAACTTCTGTTTTGATTGCAAGCTTGCTTATTATTTTCTTATCAATTCCTTCCTTATGGAAAAGAACTGGAAGTTCGTAAATTGATTTGTCAATGTTAGATGAAGCGAATACTGCATCTGTGGAAACGTTACAGAAAAGTGCAAGTTTTTTTCGCATGTCAGCTTCAATTTCTTTTTCGCAGCGGCAGAGAAGAATGTCTGGCTGAATACCAGCTTCCTGAAGCTGTTTTACAGAGTGCTGTGTTGGTTTTGATTTTAATTCACCACCTGTGATTACAGGTATAAGAGAAAGATGAACTGTACAAACGTCATTTTTTCCTAATTCATGAATAAGCTGGCGGGCAGATTCAAGGAAAGGAATTGATTCAATATCGCCTACAGTTCCACCAATTTCCACGATAACAACATCAGCATTTGATTTTGCACCGATTGTAAGGATTCTGCGTTTGATTTCATCTGTGATATGAGGAATAACCTGTACTGTACGACCGTTATAGCGGCCGGCGCGTTCATTACGGATTACCTGATCGTAAACTTTTCCGATTGTAATACAGTTGTCATTTGTAATATTGATGCTTGTAAAACGGCTGAAATTTCCCAAGTCAAGATCAGTTTCTGCACCGTCTTCCGTAACATATACTTCACCATGCTGGAATGGGCTGATGTTTCCTGCATCAACGTTGATATATGGATCACATTTTACCATTGTAATATTAAGTCCGTAACCTTCAAGAAGACTTCCAATAGTTGCCGCAGCAACACCCTTTCCGAGAGAAGAACAAACACCACTTGTAACCAGAATATATTTACTCATAACGATGTATTTTTTCACTATTAAAGACTTTAGTCAATTACACTCATATAGGTTTATTTTATATTAAAAAATCGTCATTAAATATTTCAAATTTATTTTACAACTTAATATTAGAGGAGTATAATGTTGTCTATGCTTGATACATTGAATGATGCAGATTTTGAACGCTTCCGCAAGACAATTTATGATGAAAGCGGTATTACTTTTTCTGCTACGAACAGACCTATTCTCGATAGTCGAATAAAAGAAATCCTTCGTGAAAAGAAGTTGGATTCTGTAGATGATTATTATAAATTAATCACCTCAGATCATGAGGAAATGAAACGAATGCTGGATGCGGTAACAACTAACCTTACCCGATTTTTCCGTAACCAGCCTCATTTTGATGCACTGGAAAAGTACGTCATTCCTCACGTTTTGGAAGAAAAAAAGAAGACTGGAGACAAAACAGTTCGTGTATGGAGTGCAGGTTGTTCTACTGGCGAAGAGCCATATACAATCGCAATGCTCTTAAAGCGAATTTTACCTGTAGGTTATGACTTTCAGGTAACTGCTTCGGATATTTCTCTTAAGTCTCTTATGGTTGGACAGAGCGGTTTTTACGCTGACAACAAGGTTGATGGAATCCCACCTGATTATCTTTCTCAGTATTTTACAAAATCTGCCGGCGGATATCAGGTTAATAAGGAAATTATGAGTAAAGTTAAGTTTGACTATCATAACCTTAAGAATGATTCTGGCATGAGAAATCTTGATGTTATTTTCTGTCGAAACGTAATGATTTATTTTGATGAACCGGCTCAGCTTGTTGTTTTGAACCGCTTCTGGAATTCTATGGCAAGTCATTCATATCTCTTTATCGGACATTCTGAATCGCTGTTCGGAATGGATACGAAATTTGAATTTCTTAAGACGGATTGGGCTTGTCTTTATCAGAAGAACGGGAACTAGTTTTTATTGGTAGGGGAACAGAAGATGATGGAAAATATTGAATCGAATTTTGATACTCTTTCTGTAATGGTTTGTGATGATTCCGCATTGATGCGAAATCTTGTTTCCAGAATCATCAATGAAGCACCTGGTATGCAGGTTGCTGGAAAAGCTATGAATGGAAAAATGCTTCTGGATTCTCTTAATGATGTTAAACCAGATGTAATCGTACTTGATATTGAAATGCCTGTAATGACAGGTGTTGAATTCCTTCAGGAACGAAAAAAACTTAAGATTGATATACCAGTTGTAATTCTTTCTTCCATTGCTACAAAAGGTGCTGCCGTAACAATGCAGTGTCTTGAACTTGGTGCAAGTGATTTTATTACTAAGCCGGGTGGATCTGTAACTACAGAAGTTGCAACTGTAAGTGATGATCTTATTGAAATGATTGCTTCTTACGGTGCTCCTTATGCACGCAAAAAAGGTAAGAAGATTCCTACAACAGATCATTTCCTTCAGGCATTTAAAATGCGTGAAGCAGAAAAATTTGTTGCGGCAAAGAAAGGAACTCCAATTTCAGCAACTGTTGATGAAGTTTCTGAAAATAAAGTTATTCCAATGCCTGCATTCAAGGCATCGGCACCAAAAGAGCCTGCTGTTATTACTCCTGTTCGTGAAGGTGGAAAAATCAAGATTATCGCTCTTGGCATTTCTACAGGCGGGCCAAATGCTTTGCGTGATGTATTCAAGATGATTGATCCTCACTTAAAGCAGCCTATTCTTGTTGTTCAGCATATGCCTGCAGGATTTACAAAGGAATTTGCTCAGAGTTTGAACAGAATTTGTCCCCTTGAAGTTGTGGAAGCCGCAGATGAAATGCCTATTGAAGAAGGTCATATTTATATTGCTCCTGGTAACTATCACATTAAGGTTGAAGAACGTATTACTGGAAATGTAATCAGAACAACACAGGAAGACCAGAGAAACGGACACAGACCTAGTGCCGACGTTCTTTTTGAAAGTGTTGCAAAAATTTATAAGAATAATGCTCTTGGCGTAATTATGACTGGTATGGGTCGTGATGGTGCTGTGGAAATTACTGAGATGCGAAAGCAGGGTGCGTATACTATTGGTCAGGATGAGAAGACTTCTATTGTATATGGTATGCCTAGAGTTGCCTGGGAATTAGGTGGCGTTCAAAAGCAGGTTCCTTTGCGGGAAATTGCTGATGAAATCAGTAAGCTTGCACGTGAACATATTTAATCAAATGTAATGTTGATGAAAAAGGGGATGTCCAATAAGTTTGCATTACGGTGGTTGAGTTTATCGAAACCACCACATTTAGTGTAGCAGTCATTTCGACGAGCTCAATGAGCGCTACACTCATTACTTTTGGGACAGCCTCTTTTTATGCTAACGATGTTATCTGAAGTTTTACGATTGTCTGGGTGCTTCTTGAAAGAAATAGTACAACCGCTGCGCTAATCAAAAATGAAATGATTATGCAAACAGCTTTAAATGTTTCTGTAAGCGGAACTGAAATCAGTCTTGAAATGGATGGAGAAGCGTATAAAGCGCAAACACACGAAATCAAAGGAAAAAATAGAGCAAGAATTCCATTTAAGGCTTCTGTTTTTTGAGGTAAACCAATGTAAACTTCTGAACCTTCAAATAAAGGATATCGCTTAGGATTTATTACTTCCAGGTTCGCATGTGTTTTATTTGTCTGTTCAGAAAAACTGTCTTTATGGGTAACAAAAATTTTATCTTCTGTTATAGATGTAACCACGTAAATCTGTTTTTTCATAAATTATCTCCGTTTTTCTTAAGATCCCTAAGACGGATATTGCATTCATTCTCTCCGATTTTGTTCCCCAACTCTTTGTAAGTATCTCTTAAATTGAATAATGCATCAAAGTAGTAAGGATTTAAATATACAGCATTTTCAAAAGATTCACAGGCTTCATTATAATCACCTTTGTTAAAGAAAATGACTCCTCTAGTATTCCAGAGACGAAAATTTTCTGGGTTTGTAAAAAGTCCTTCCATGCATTGTTTTAATGCGGAATCATATTCTTTCGCATTAAAAAGAACAAGAGAAAGCTCTTCAAGAATTTCCTGATCGTCAGGAGAAATATCTTTTGCCTTGAACAGCGCATCCTTTGCTTCTTTTAGCTGGCCTGCATCTCTGTAAGTCAATGCCAGATTGTACCACAGAAGAGAATTGTCTTTTTCTATAGTGATTGCACGGGCAAAGCAGGCGATTGCTTCTTTGAAAGAGCCGTCTTTTGCGAGAATTATTGCCTGGTTGTTTAAACGTTCAACAGTTTCTATCATTTTGAATCCGGTTTTTTGAACTGACTCATGGAATCAAAAAGTTCTATAATCATTTTAGCAGATTTTGATTTTTCTGCACTACCAAAAAAATTCACAAGAGCATTTATGTTTTCAATAATCGTAGATTTGCCCTTTTCTAAAGCCTTTTGAACTGCGCCTTTTGATTCAAGAATTCCAATGCATTCTTCTACGGCAGGTGAATCAATTCCTTCGGAACCAGCTTTTTTGAAAAGTTCTGATATTTTTTCCTTGTCCTGCGGGTTTTCTGAAATGTGAAGCAGCACAGGCAGACTTTTTTTGCCTTCAACAATGTCATCGCCCCGTTTTTTGCCAGGGTTTCCAGTCGTAAGGTTCTGAACGTCATCTAAAATCTGGAAGCCTTCTCCAAGGAAAGCAGCAATAGTTCCAGCCTTTAAAGCTTCTTCTGGGGTTGCACCACCAGCAAGGAAACCTGTCTGTACTGCAAGGCTTGCAAGTGTTCCAGTCTTGCAATGTACCATCTGTGTATATTCCTGTGCAGAAGGGAAAAGATGTGGATTTCTATGCCAGTAAATATCCATTGCCTGACCAAGGTGCAGGCGGCGCAATTCCTGAGTGTACAGCGCATAAAGCTGATTTTTGAATTCTGTGGATGCATCAAGAGAATCAATTACAACAGGTGCCTGAAAATAAAGCCATGAACCTGCGTTCAGAGCAGTATCAAGGCCGTATGTTATATGGGCAGCCGGTTTTCCTCGTCTTGTGTCTGCAGAATCTTCTATGTCATCATGAATCAATGATGCAGTATGAACAAATTCAACAAGTGGTGTAATATCGTATGTTTGCTGTATGGAAAGTGGTGATTTTTTTCCAGATTCCCGGCAGAGTTCACTTGTAAGAATCAGAAGAAGCGGTCTCCAGCGTTTTCCGCCAAGATCCATAAGATTTCTGCAGGGTTTAATAAGATTTGCAAGGTGTTGGTCTGTTACAGAATCAGAAATATTTCTGAATGTGCGGAACTGCCATTCTTCATTTGTTCCAGAAGGCAAGGCTTTTTGCAGAGATTTTTCTATATTTTGTAAAATAGTCTTAAATTCTTCATTCATATTGAAATTATACACTATTTCGCGTATTTTTTGTTAGATTTACGTTTTTCACTCTCAAAAAAAGTAAGAAAAACGCCGAAAAAGTATGTATTATGCCAGCAAATAGTTATGAAAAACCAGATTACTGGTCGCAGAAAGCTTTTTCAGAAGGATATCCTGCGCGCTCAGTTTACAAATTGAAAGAAATGGACGAGAAGTTCGGAATGATAAAGAAGAACTGCAATGTTCTTGATTTAGGTGCAGCTCCAGGAAGCTGGACTACATTTCTTCTTAGAAATCTTGGAGAAGGTGGTCAGGTTACAAGCTGTGATTTGAATCCCCTTGCTAAAAATGTGCGGGGCGAAAATCTGTTTTTTTTGCAGGGCGATTTGAACGATGCTTCAATCCGCAGGCAGATAAAAGAACGGGGTCCCTTTGATCTGGTTGTTTGTGATGCCGCACCATTAACAACTGGCAACAGAATCGTAGATACTGCCCGTTCAGAACAGCTTGTAGAAATGGCAATCTGGTATGGCGAAACTATGCTTAAAAAGGGCGGGAATTTCTGCGTTAAGATTTTTCAGAATGGAGACCAGCAGAAATTTCTTAAGAAAATGAGAGAACTGTTTAATCTTGCAAAAGGTTTTAAACCAGAAGCATGTCGTTCAGAATCTTTTGAAACATTTCTTGTTGGCATAGGACGAAAATAAGTGGCTCGCCGCTAACGCGGTGTTTTATAGGTGATTTTTATGGAAAAATTTAACGGATATAAAAAAAATAATATTATTGTGAAATTGGAAAAATTTTATTTCTGTGTATTGAATACACGGATAAAGAGAATTATTGTTCATTCCTTTGTTTCATTCTGTGCAGGAGGAATTCTTGCCTGGAGTGTGCTTTACCTTGCAGGTAACCTGAATGTAGAAAAAGGTATTGGTGGTCTTGAAACTGCCGGCGTACCTGAATTCAAGGAAATTGAATCGGATAAAAATGAAAAAGCTTCTTTTGCCGCAAATACAGCCAGTTCATCTGATGCCGGCGTGTCTGATGATGACCTTCTGAAAAATCTTGATGAGTTAAGCGGTATTGGAACTGGCGTAACAGATGCTGACAGTTTAGATGCAGCAGAAGCTGTTCTTGCGCAGGATTCATATTCTTCTAAAAATCTTGAGCTTTGTTATTACACATATAGAGTTAAGAAAGGGGATATGATTGGCTATATTGCTGACAAATTTAATATCACGCAGGATACAATTATAAGCGTAAATAACATTCATCAGTCACGTTTGCTTCAGATTGGACAGTATCTTAAAATTCCAAGTATGCCAGGTATTATTTATACAGTTCGCAAAACTGGAGAAACTGTGGAATCGATTTCCGCAAAATATGAAGTAAGTGCAGAAAAATGCGCAAGAGTTAATTCTCTTGATTCAGAAAAAGAGCTTGTTGCGGGAACTACTGTTTTTGTTCCAGATGCTCAGTTAGATTGGGTTACAAGACAGGAAATCAACGGCGATCTTTTCCACAAGCCAATTCATTCCCGTTACTGGCTAAGTTCTTATTATGGATGGCGTTCATCTCCTTTCAGCGGAAAGCGATCTTATCATTCTGGTGTTGATATGGCAGCACCTAGTGGAACTTCTATTTATGCCGCTCTTGATGGAACTGTTACTTCTACTGGATTCAATAATGTTTACGGAAATTATGTGATTATTTCACATCATTCTGGTTATAAAAGTCTTTATGGTCATATGAGTGCAGTTCTCGTAAGTCGTGGTCAGTATGTAACTACAAATACACGAATTGGAAAGGTAGGAAGTACTGGTATGAGTACTGGTCCGCACCTTCATTTTACAGTTTATAAATTTGGAAAAACAGTAAATCCTGCAGCTCTATGGAAATAGATTAAGCAGGCTTCCATTCTTTTCCAATGTGAGTAGAAATCTTTTCAACAAAAATGTCTACGTGACTGCAGATGAACAATGCACAATATCCTGTTACGAGAGCAGCGATTAGAAGTCCATAAACAAGGGATATTGATTCGTTGTGCATATTCTTTGTAATAAAAATAGAGAAGAAAAGCAGTGCAATCATCACAATTCCGCCTGCAATCCAGCCTGAAATAGAAATAGGCTTCTGAATCATTTTTTCATATACTTCCGGGGCAATTTTTAACATAACATTTTTGATAGAGTCATCAGTTATTGGTGTCTGAATGTTTAAAGGTGCTGCAATCTGTTTTTCTGCGTATGAAAGCATTTTTATCTGCTGGCGGCATTTTCTGCAGAAAAAAAGATGAAGAAAAATTTTCAAAGGAACTTTTTCATCCTTATCTAAGAGAAGATAACTGTTCATGATTTCTTCGCAATTTTTATTGTTCATAATATTCCTCCAGTCGGGCCTTTAATATTTTTTTAGCCCTGAAAATGTGGGATTTTATTGTATTTTCTGGAAATTCTGTGATTTCACTGATTTCTTTGTAGGGAATGTCGTAAAAAAAGTACATTTCGATGCATACTGCATATTTTTCTGGAAGCTCTGAAATTGCAGTACGAATTGCATCCTGAGTGATTTTTCTGATTTCAATTTCTTCTGGAGAACAGCTTTTTGTGTCTGGAAGTAAAGTTTCATCTTCCAGCTGATAATATTCTTTTCTTCGTTTTACGGAATTTATAGCAGTAGTGTAGGCAATGCGAATCAACCAGGTTGAAAACATTGATTCACCTTTGAAGGTTGCCAGATTCAGATAAACTTTTATGAAAACATCCTGAACAAAATCTTCTATGTCTCGTTCGTCTTTAAAAAAACTGCGGCCAAAACTTACGATTCGCAGTTTATAAAGCGCCATCAGCATACCGAAAGATTTGTGATTTCCGGAAAGAGTGGATTTTATAAGTGAGAAGTCTCTTTTCTTAATGATTTCTTTTTCAAGTGAATGAAAAAAGTCCGCAGCCATCTGTATTTGTAGTCCGCAGTTTACTATTTATCGTTTCTATGAAAATCAGGATAAATTTTATAAAAAATAAGAAGACAAATGCCAATTACTGTTGGAATCAAACCACCAAGAATTGAATATGAAAATCTGTCTATTATTGCAAATACAAGAGTGAGAATTATCCCCACACCTGTAAGTAGAAGTCCTGTCAGGAGAGAAAAAGCAGCAAAATTAAATGATTTTGGGACAAATGTTCCTGTTTTAATCTGAAGCTTTATTTCGTGATGTCGCCACAGCAAATAAAAGAATACGATTACGGCTCCAAAGGTAATGCCTACGATTGGAACTATTGAAATGATTACCTGTGCAGGTGCTGATGTCATAATTTCGTTCATGAAAAACTCCAAAGAAAAAGTATTTGTTTATTTAGACAGACAACCATATAAAAGGTTGCAGAAATTATTCAAGATATGTAAATTCAGAAAAATAAATGTTCTGAATTTTATTTAAAACCAGCTGTTCATTAATTTTCTGAAGCAAATCGTTTTTTATTGTGATTTCGCCCATAGCAATCAGCTGATTTTTTGTGTACGCTTTGAAATAATCAATTATGATATTTTTAATTTCTGGATTTTTTCGTGACAGTTCTTCGTAAAATTCAGTATCTTCTGCAGTATATGCAAAATAAGGCTGAATTATTATTGTTACTCCGCGTTTGTTTTTCTGGTCACTGGCTGTTACAGTTCTAAGTTTTCCGATTTTTTTGTATGCGGAATAGACTGTATTGTCGGTTTCTGAATATCCCTGAGCAGTTACAATAGTTTTCTGAGGCGGACGCTTTTTTACTGCAACAGTAGTAATACCAACAAATAGCATAAGGAATAAAAGAACTGTAACTAATATTTTATTCAGCATCAGTTTCCCCGGAATTTAATTTTCTGTATTTTTCTGCGATGGCAGCTGTTCTTCCTGATATTCTTGCTTTTAAAACGACAGATGAATCAAGCCAGTTTTCTTCGCTGATTACACCATTTGCGCGGATCTGCCGCAATATATCCTGTTCTTCAGCTGGAATTTCGTATTCGTTCATGGCACCAAGCAGTTTTTCGCTAATGCGCTCTGAAAGCTGATCAAAACCTTCGTGTGTACGCGCGCTGACTTTTACAGCATCTGGAAAAAGAAGTTGTAGTTCTGCCTGATCAATTTCCTTCTCTTTTACAGCATCCCATTTATTTAAAACAATAAGTCTGTTGTTCTGTTCGGCTTTTATTTCTTTTAAAACCTGAATAACAGTGTCGTACTGGAATTTTGCCTGAGAATCACTGGCATCAATGACAATAAGCTGAAGGTCAGCCTGTTCTGCTTCTGCAAGAGTTGATTTGAAGGCATCAATAAGACTGTGGGGCAGATTTGATATAAATCCAACTGTATCAGTAAGAAGAATTCCGTTCCCATCCTTAAGATTCAAACGTCTTGTAAGTGGGTCCAATGTTGCAAAAAGCTTGTTTTCTACAAAAGCATCCGCATTTGTAAGCGCGTTAAGAAGACTTGATTTTCCGGCGTTCGTATATCCAATAAGAGCACATTCAGGTACAGGCAGCGCCCCACGTTTTTTTCGCTGAGTTTCCCGGGTTCGCACCACTAAATCCAGTTCTTTTTTTGTCTGTGCAATACGTTCCCGAATTCGTCGCTGGTCAAGTTCAAGCTGAGTTTCACCGGCACCCTTTGAACCGTAACTGCCACCCCGCTGACGAGCCATATCACCATATGAATGGGCGAGACGTGGCAAAGAATATGAAAGTCGTGCAAGCTCAACCTGGAGCACAGCTTCTTTTGTTTGCGCACGGCTTGCGAAAATGCGGATTATTACTTCCTGGCGGTCAAAGCAAGGAATTTTAGAAAGTTTTTCCCAGTTGCGCTGCTTTGTTGGCTCAATGTTAAAATCGAAAATAATGCAGTCAGCTTCTGATTCTTTAGCAAGGTCAACTATTTCCTGCGCCTTGCCTTTTCCCATGCCGTATGCCGGCTGTATTTCCAGACGAGTGAGCGTAAGAGTTCCTGCTGTCTCAAGTCCCAGAGTATCGGTTAATCCTTTCAATTCGCAAAGATTATTTCCTGGTTCACCAACCAAAAAAGCCCGCACTTTTCTGTTTTTTTCTTCTTCTATATTAATCATAATCTATAAAACTGATTTTTTCATACTATCAAAACTGATAAGTTTTGTACAATGACGATTTTACTTTAGATTTTTCTGATTTTGTCCGATAATAGACGTGAAGTGAAATCGTTTGTAAAAAATGCTGTTGGCTTTCTTATTACAATAATCATCTGTGGTGGATTGACTGTAGCATCTTCATTGGGAATGTTTTCAAAGATTGAAAAGAATTTCTATGAACCTGCCAGATTAAAGCTTATCCGCGACCGGCTTGATGTAGTGGCAGACAGCAGTAACGAATATATAACTAGTATTCTCGAAAAATTTGGTCCTGAAGACGGCGGGTTTCTTTCTAATAAGGCGGTTACAACTTATTTTATGCGTGAACCGTCTCGTGAAGTTGGTCGTCTTTTTGGCAAGCTTCTTGATGATGTGCCTGGTCTGGATGGTGTCCGCATCATAGAATCTTCAGGAAAAAGCGTTCAGTACAGTTCGTATAAAAATGATTCCAGAAATGATCATGGAAATAAAACTTATTCAAATTACAACGAATTACGAACTTACAGTGGTCATCAGGAACTGCCATATTCTGTTGTTACGGCTTTTATAGAAACTGAATCTGATGATGCAGAATATGTAGATGAAGAATCTTCTGAAGGAACAGGTGGTGAAGAAGTAAAAGATTCAGAGACAGTTCTTCCAGAAGTTAATAAATATCGCCTTGTTTTTGATGGTAATGAGCAGCGCATTATTATTTCTTACCCTTATTATTATGATGACAGGTCGTATTCTGTAATTTTTTATGTTAATCCAATAGATTTTATAAATAAGCTTGTAGAACAGCATATTATTTCAATAAACGAACAGCTGGCATTGATTTCGTCAAAGGATGGAACTGCCGGTGGTTTTGTTTTTGGAATGCCAAAAGTTGGTCAGAATCTTCTTGCAAACGAAATCCTTAGAAGATGGCGTATGCGTTCTTATGGTCCTGATGAAATTGCATCAACTTCTAAAATCAATGTAACTGGTATTACAGCTGATGAAAATAACGGTCAGATAAGTCAGGAACAGCAGAAATTTATTTCCTGGAATCTTATTTCCAGTAGAAACGCAAAATTCATTGAAATTGGTGGCCTTTATTCGATGGATATGCTGGCAATGCCGCCGTATATCCGCATTCTGCTTTTGATTTGTTCGTTCCTTACGATATGTCTTATTGTAGTAATACTTTTTAATATAAGAAAAGATGATGACATTGAGATTCTTTCACGTATTAAAAAAGTCCAGATTGGTCTTTTAAACGAATATTTTGAAAATAATGTTGAACGTTCTAAAGTTGCTGCATTAATAGAAAATCAGCGTGATGAATTGACCGCCCGTATAAAAAAGAGTCTTGGACGCCGCGGTAGAAAATATGGTGAAGATCTTACAATAATTCTTAATCAAAGCTGGCAGGACATTATAAATATTCTGGCTGGCGCAGATGCTGTGCGGATGAAAGGTCTTTCAACTGGTGATATGACTGAAATTCGAAGAATGTTTGAGGAAGTTGTTTCTCATAGTACTTTGCGTGTTCAGGCGGTTACTCAGTTTCCGTCCCGTCAGCCTCCAAAAAACAAGAAGGAACTAAATACAGAAAATGTTTCAATTCCATTGGCAAGGGAAATGCCAGAACTTCAGCAAAAGCTTGAAAACGAAGTTGAAGAAATAGAGCCAGTGGAAGAACTTGAAGATGTGGAAGAAATTTCAGAAGCAGAGCCAGTGGAAGAACCTGCGGCTTCATTTGAAGTTCTTGAAGAATCTGATTTTGTAGAAGAAATTGAAACTCTCGAAGTAGATGATGATGTAGAAATACTTCAGGAGGAAAAAGAAGAATGTTCTCCAGGTCTTACAAATGAACAGCTTCGTGAAAATGAAGAGCTTCTGGAGATAATGCCAGTGGACGATGATAACACAGATGTTCTTGATGCAGCAGATACAAATTCTGAAAATGTAGATTATGAAGACAGTTCAATCAGTGAATTCGTAGATGTTTCGGAGAATATTGAATATTCGTCTCCAAGGGATGAAGTTGCAAAATTTGAAGGTACGGAGCCTCTTGTTATTGGTGATTTTTTGGAAACAAAAAATATAAATTCATCAGAAAATGATGATTTAACTGAGGATTTTGTGGTTTATGATTCAGAAATGCTTTTTAATGAAGAAAAATCTAATATTTGTGAAAAAACAACCGAAATATTAAAGGCTTCTGAATCAGAAGAATTAAAAAAAAATGATTCAACAGAAAATTCTATGAAAGACAATGAAATTGAAGAGTTAGAGGAATATGAATTCCCAAAAGAACTGGAATCAGTTTCAGATGTAAGGAATCAGTTTATGTTCACAAAATTTGCAGCAAATGATAACAACGTTACGGATTTACCTCCTGATGCAATTATTCAGGATAAAGATGGAGTATTCAGTATTTCTGAAAATTTAATTCCAACAGGCGTAAAAATTGACGAAGAATTTAAAAAACTTGTAGATTCCGTTTTACGTTAAAAAAGCACAAAGTTTTGGGGCTGTCCAATAAGTTTGCATTACGGTGGTTGAGTTTATCGAAACCACCTCATTTAGTGTAGCGCTCATTACTTTTGGGACAGCCCCAAAACAGTTGCGAAAGTTATTCTTCTACCTGTACAAGACAAGCCTTTTCCAAAGAGGTAAAAAGATATATTTTTTTATAAAGTGCTACACTTATATTTTTTACAGAGTTATCAGCGTAATGTTCAAGAGCCTTCCAGTTTGTTACCAGTTCAGGTTTTGTTCTTGAACAGTCATCCACAAGAGATTTTACAATTTTACCTATAGTTATGATGCATCGTAACCCCTCCATTATGAGATTGTAAGCAGTTTCATTTGCATCATTTACGAGTCTGTTTATACTGTTTTTTGAAACACTGTCACGCTCTGTTTTTGGAAGCATAGTTTTAATTCTTATTCCGATAGCAGCATCTTCTGCTAATTCGTTATCAAAACTTGTTATCTTATCAGATAAATTCAAAAGGGAGTTATAGCAATCACTGAATGGAGTACAAAGCGACTGTGTTGACCATTCTCCGCGGACAATTACAAGGTCATAATATTCACGAAGGTCTTTTTTTACTATTTCAATAAGAAAAGTTTTCATGTAATTTAATGCCTGATAATTCAAATAATATTTTAATCCCTTTCTTTCAAAGGTTGGCTTAAGTGCATCTGTATAATTTTTTATCTGATTGATTTCAACGTCACCGAACAACTGACTTGCAAAATCGTTTGTTTTTGCAGTTTTTTCTGATTCAACAAGTTCATTAATAGTCTTTTCAACATCATTTTTAATTTTATCAAGATATGGTTCGATTATTGATGTATTCTGACTTTGAATGTTTGGGACATAAGAAGGATTACCTGATGCGAGCTGAATAATCATTTCCATTGCTCCAGACATACGGATTGCGTACAAACGTGAAACAAGTCTTTTCCATAGTCCAAGAGAAATTGGTTCTGTTCCTTTGAAACTCTTTAAAAGCTTAAAAAGATTAGTCCATTCTGCATCAAATGGAATATCCCAAACAGATTCAATGTAGTCTTTTAAATCATCTGCAAGGTACTCGGCGTTTACTTTTTCAAAATGGGGAAGTGACGTAAAATCGTTTTCCTTTATTGATCTATCAAATTTCTTTAAGAAGAAGTAATAGTCATAAGTTGCTACAGTTTTTAAAGCAATCAACTGTTTGTAAAGATAATCAATCTCTGTGATTTTTTCTAATGTAAAATAATCACTGAAAGTTGAAAGTCTTTCATTAGCCTGTTTACTTAGATTTGCAATAGGAATTTCTTTCGCAAGCTTTCTGATGTTTTCTTCAGATAACGATTCTTCCAGTGTTTTAATATTATCTGGTAACGAAAAGCTGATTACAATATGTTTAAGCATATTAGGATTTTGAATGGCATTAAACATAGCCTGTACTGGATAAATAGCTTTATAAATATCGTAGAATTGTTTTCCTAATGGTGGAAGAATTTCGTTTCCACTGAATTTATAAAAGTTCTTAAATTTAGACTTTGCAAGTCTTTTTGAAATATTTTTTAATTGTCTTTTTTTATCGGCGTCTGCATCTTGACTTCCAAAAAGAGATGACAGCAAATTAGACAGAAAACCGCCTTTAGATTCCTTTCCCATGAAGTTAATTTTAATAGAAATCAATTCAGTGTCAAGAAGTTTGTTTTTCACTTTTTGATGAATAGTATACTTTATGGAATATTATTTGTTGATTTGTTATAATCTAATTATATATATATGTATATTCTGAAGGAGAAACTTAAATGAAAAAAATTTGGCTTTTTATTGTTTTATTAAGTCTTTCTGGAATTGTTTTTGCTTACAATCCTCCTGTTGGCGGTCAGTTTTTTTATAATCTGGCAGATCCTCTCCAACTTTCTTCCGCTTCTTCTGCTGCTGGTGGTGGAATTTTTACTGTTAACTCAAATTCTATTATATCTAATCCTGCTTTACCAGCATATGAAAACAGAGCAGAAATTGATTTAAGTGGCAGTGCTTTAATAAATGCAGGTTCTGCATTTCAGATGGGTACGATTATTCCTACAAGAATGTTTGTTATTTCAGGGTTTATGAACGGAACTTTCTGTGATGTAAAAGAAATGGATTTAGGAAACAGCTTTAATATTAAGGCTGGTCTTTCAAAACAAGTTACAGAAAGAATCAGTGTTGGTGCAAATATTTATACAGGAATTCTTAAATGTGATGACGTTGACTGGTCTCTTGGAATGGATATTGGTGCACTCTATAGAATATCTCAGCTTGGTTTTATGAAAGATTTCCGTATTGGTGCAAGTGTCCACGGCTTGGGAAAAAATTATAGTGGTACAGAGTACGGTGTAAAATACGAAGAAGAACCTGACTGGTATAAATATGCAATGCATGATTATAGTGTTGCTACAGGCAACAGCTGGATTTTTAGAAAATATATTTACGACAGATATTTTGCTCCAAAAGAAACAACAGATACATTTCCGGGATTTCATTCATTGAGGACTGGTGCTGCTGCAAACTTCTTTAAGACTAGTACTATTACAGGTGGCCTTTCTGCAGATGTTACAGTTGCTGGATTTTTTCAGGATATGATATTTGACTATGGTTTTCAGCTTTCAATAAAAGATAATCTGCTTATTCGTGTTGGTCAGACTTTTGATATTCTTGAATTGAACAACGAAAAATCATCTGTTTTTCCTGTAATTGGTGTTTCTTACAAAATGAAATTAAATATGGGTAAAAGCAATTTCATAAAAAATCATGGATGGGAAACAAGTGAACTTAGAGTTGCTGCAGCTCAGAAATATTTCTATGACAATATTTCTGCATATTCCGCTGGCGCAAATCTTATTCTTGGTTTAAATGAAAGCGATGGTCCTTCCATTCAGGTTTTTGAAGAATAACGTCAAAGGATAAATTATGATAAAGAAAATTGTAACAGGTATCTTATTTCTTTCTGTTATGGCTTCTTTTGCCACTTCAGAAACGAAAATTAAATATATTTCGCCAAATAACGATGGTGTAAAAGATAGTCTTGAAATTCCTTTTAAGGTTTCTGATAAGCGTATTATTAAATCCTGGAAGCTGGTAATTGAAGATGAACAAGGAAAAGTTGTAAGAACAATGGGAAATAAAGTTGCTCTTCCTGTTAAGGTTGATGTAAAAGGATTCCTTAAACAGCTGGTAACTCCAAAAAAATCAGTAGAAATTCCGCCTTCTGTTGTGTGGAATGGTGCGATGGATAATGGAGAATATGCTCCAGATGGAAAATATTTCTTCTATTTTGTAGTTGAAAATGATTTAAAAGAAAATACAACTGCAAAATTCCCTGTTATTATTGATACGAAGGCTCCAGTTATCATTCTTACCCAGCCAATGGATAAGATTTTTGGCGAAGGCGCAAAAGCAGATTTTAAAATTAAGCAGTCAGGCTCAAAAGAAGACAATTGGGTTGGTGTGTTTAAAAATGCCCTTGGAAACGTTGTAAGAACATTCACATGGAATGATAAAGAACCAGAAAATTTTAAATGGAATGGTTCTGATGATATAAGCCATCAGGTTTCTGATGGTGTTTATTCTTATGAAATAAGTGCAACTGACCGTGCAGGTAACTTTGCTAATGCCACAATTACAAATATCATTTATTCTGCAGAAAAACCTGTTACAAGTATTAAACTTGTTGGAACAAAATATTTTTCTCCAAAAACAGACTCAAAGCAGAAAGAGATTTCGCTGGATATTGTAATTCCTGTTCCAGAAGAATCTACTGGAAATAAACTTACTTCCTGGTCTGTCGTTATTACAGATTTGAATGGAAAAGTATTCAAGGAATATAATCAATCTCAGTCAGAACTGCCACCTTCTCAGCTTGTTTTTGACGGAACTGATTCATCTGGAAATCTTATTCCTCAAGGTAAATATCAGGCTGTAGTAACTGCTTCTTATTTGAATGGTTATGTTCCTGCAGCCATAAAATCGCCTGAATTCATAATGGATACTACAAAACCTTCTGCTCAGATTCTTGTATCTGATAAAATATTTGGTGGTGCAGATAAACCAAACGTTAAGATTTCTATGCTTGATGAAACAGCCGGAAAATTTGCGGAAATTCCTGAATGGAAAGCTCGCATTTATAACCAGGAAAATGATTCTGTTGTTCGTGAATATAATTTTGGTAAATATCTTCCTGAATTTATTGTTTGGAACGGTTTTGATCAGAATGGAAAATTAGCAGCTGATGCAGTGTATAAATTTGAGCTTTCTGCTACTGATATGGCCGGTAATACTGGAGTAATTTTAAGTGCAGATGATTTTACTCTTGATACTAAAAAAGCTTCTATCTTGCTTTCTGCCAGTGAGGCTGCTTTCAGTCCTAATGGAAACAAGGTTAAAGATACAGTTACTTTTGTTCCTGTTCTTAAGGATGCAGCAGGTATTGCAGATTTCAGTTTTGAAATTAAAAATTCAAAAGGCGAAGCTGTAAAAACGATAAACGGCGAAAAGAGTCTTCCAGCATCATTTGTATGGGACGGAAAAGATTCTGCAGGTATTGTGTGTGAAGACGGAATGTACAAAGCTTATCTTTCTGTAACTTCTACAAATGGTTCTTCTGCTTCTGTTGAAACTTCTGAAGTTGAACTTGATACTGGTACTCCTTATCTTGAAGCTGTTGCTCCCTGGGCAATTTTCAGTTTGGATGGAAACAGTTCCCAGGATAAGCTTCCGATTTCAATCTCTAACTGTTCAGAAGAAAAACTTTGGACTGCAAGTGTAATTGATGGTTCTGGAAAAACAGTAAAAACTTATACATGGAATGGAAAGGTTAGAACTGACGGTCAGGATGAATTTGCCTGGGATGGTTCTGATGAATCTGGAAACAAGGTTGCAGATGGCAAATATACAGTTGTTATTGCCAGCACAGATAACGCAGGAAACTCTTTCTCTACAAAGCTTTCTGACATAACTCTTGATAGTCGCGAAACAAAAATTTACGTTACAGCCGAAGAGGAAGGAATTTCTCCTAACGCAGACAGCGTTTTGGATACCCAGCAGTTCAATATCAGAGCTTCAGTTCCTGATGGAATTCTTACATGGAATTTTGACATCAGAAGTGAAAATGGAACTTCTGTTCGGGGCTGGTCAGAAAAAGACAGCGCAAATCTTCCTTCTTCAATTACATGGGATGGTCTTGATAATGACGGCAATGTTGCAGAAGGAACATTCACTGGAACATTGAACGTTGTTTATAAGAAAGGTAACAAGGTTGATTCTGTATCTTCTCCATTTATTTGTACTGCAATTCCTCCTCAGCTTAGTGTTAAAACTGCTCCAGAATTCTTTAGTCCAGATAATGATGGTACAGATGATGATTTGTTTATCCGCCTTTCTGGAACTTCAAAAGCAATGTTTAAGAGCTGGTCATTTGTTATCAATGATCCAAAAGGTAAGCCTTTCTGGCAGACAGCAGGTTCATCTTCTATCACTGAAAGAATCATCTGGGACGGTTTGAGTAATACTCAGAAGAATGCCAGAGGTTTTGCTGAACGTGTTCAGTCTGCAACAGATTATCCTTATACATTTACAGTTACAGATACTCTTGGCATGACAAGTACTGTAACTGGTGTAATTCAGATTGATGTTCTTGTTATTCGTGATGGTTCTGTACTCAAAATGGCAGTTCCTTCTATTATCTTCCGTAGTGATAATGCAGACTTTAAGACTAAGTCGGAAGTTAATAACGGTATTGATCCTGAAATTGCTGCAAACAATGAACGTGTTCTTAAACGTATTGCTGATATTCTTAACAAGTTCCCTGATTACAGAGTTACTGTTGTTGGTCATGCAAACCGCGTTACAGATAATGAAGCAGAAGAAACAGAAGATAATCCAATGATGTGGGGTCCTGCATTGATTCCTCTTTCTGGAAAACGTGCGGAATTTGTAAAGGATTATCTTGTAAAACAGGGCGTTAAAGCAGAACGACTTGCAACAGAAGGTAAGGGCGGTACAGAACTAGTTGTTGATTTCAAAGATAAAGATAATAACTGGAAAAACCGAAGAGTAGAATTTATTTTGGAAAAATAAATAAATTTTCAAAATTCTTGCGTTTTGCTGTTGACACAAAAAACTAAAAAGTATATATTGTTAACACATTCGCAAGAATGAATGGTTGCTTAGCTCAGCTGGTAGAGCAATGGACTGTTAATCCATGTGTCGCAGGTTCAAAACCTGCAGCAGCCGCGAAAGGACTTAGTAAATACTAAGTCCTTTTTTTTATTTACAAGAGATAAATTAGTAAGCTATAGAATAAAGAATGCTGCAGCTGCAAAAGGACTTAGTTTAATGACAATCAAAGAACAGAAAATGTTTTTACGAAAAAAAGCAAAAGCAGAATTACAGAAATATTCTGAAGACCTGGAATTGAAAAAAGAATGCACAAAGTCCTGCGCTAAGTTTTTTCTGGAAAGCGAAATTTATAAAAAATCCGAGCATATATTTGCATACATGGCAATGATTGATGAAATCGATCTTACTCCTGTTTTTGAAGCAGCGTTAAAAGATGGTAAAAAACTTTATTTTCCTAGAATGATTCCAGATTCAAATGACATGGAATTTTATCTGATTGATAATCTGGATGAAACCTTTTCAAAAGATAATAAATACGGAATTCTTGAGCCTGGTTTAGATAAAATAAAGATAGAAAAAAATGAAATAAAAGATAAAAGTGTTTTTTTAGTACCAGGCCTTGCTTTTAATTTATTTGGTCACCGATTAGGACGTGGAAAAGGCTATTATGACAAATATCTTTCGCAAATAAATAACAAGTCGGCTGTATTTTGCGGCGTGTGCATAACTAATGTTATTACAAGGGCAATTCCAGTAGAAGAAAATGATTTTGCTATGAATTATCTTCTTACAGAAAGCGGATTTATTCCTGTTGGAGAAATATATCACGTCTGGTAACAAAATCCCTATCTCTTTGAATCCGCTGAGTAAATTTTTAAAGGGGCTTCTGCTTTTAAGAATTTTTCTGCGGTTTTTGCAAAATCTTCATCTGTACAATTTAATATAAATTTGTAATTATCCAGATATTCTTCTGGATATGTTCCGTTTGCAATTAATTTAGCAGTTCCTTTGTTAGTTTGAGAAGAAGTCAAAGTGTTTAGAATCCAGGCGTTTTTAATTTCTTCACTTTCTTTAAAAGAATTGATATCTTTGCTTTTGATAAGTTTAAGAAATTCAAAAACAGTCATTGCGTAAATTCTGTCAATTTCATTTGTTCTTTTTACATTTAAAAATGTAATTGCTGCGGCAGGAATTTCTCTGCTTGGAAATAAAATTTTTGTTTCTTTTCCCTGTTCAGATAATTTTTCTTGCAATCTTAATAGCAGACTATTAAAAATGATAGCATCTTTAGAATTGTATTCCGGAGTTTTAAACCAGTATTGAACTGGATCCAGAAATTCTTTTGTTGGAATAAGTATAGCGGGCATAGGACCTGCTTTGTCTGCTGAAATATCAGTATAAAAAAGATGACGGATTTTCAAACTTATGCGTTTTGTTTTAGATGGAAAATCAGGTATCTCATTATTGTATTGAGATAAATAATTAATGTTTTGAGGTATTAACATTTCAATTGAATTTTCAAGGGAAGAAACTGCAGAGTCATAGTCAAAATTTCCGGTAATAACAATGGAGTACCTTGATGCGTCTAGAAAATTTGGATAAGCGGCAAGCAAATCATTGTAATTTGTGTTTTGCAAAATATCGTTTTCTGAGTCAAAGATGTCACGATAAACTGAGCTTTCAAAAAGATATTTTATTCCTCTAAAAAGCATCTGATTTACGGGATTTCCATTGTAGAGGCGTTTTTGAGTCTGGACCGAATAAACGTAACTGTCTGCTTCTGCTGGCTTTATTTCGCTAAAAAAAAGAGTTTTTCCTATGGTGTTAATACATACTGGTACATCCGCAGGCTGACATTCAATTGTAATATAGCTGCAGGAATTTTCTGTTTCTGATTCTATAATTGGGTAGCCATCAAGAATTTCTTTTTGAGAATAATCATATAATTCTTTCTTAATATTAGCGGTGAGCGCATTTATCATAACTGTTTCAAAGCCAGGATTACCAGAATCAGCGAATTTTCCACCAGATAATTTTACAAGAATGGCTGCATTTGAAGAATTTTTATTTTTTTTGAAACAAACTTTAATTCCATTTTTCAGTGTAATTGAAGAAATTGATTTTTTACTGTTAGAAATAAATTGTTCAAGGAATTCAGTTGAATTATAGTCGGAATTATTTTCTTGTTCTGATGTTGTTTTAATATTTAAAATAGCTGCATCCTTAAGCTTTTGCGTAAACCAGGAACCGTTTTTTTGTGTAATAACCTGGAAATCAGAGTTTTTGAAAAATTTATTATATGTTTTGGTGTTTACAAGAACAAAAATAAACGGAACTTCTGCTGATAAAGTTTTTTTTAGGTCTTCAATGTTTTCTTCTTCTATATCTGACGGTCTTGAAAGTAATTTTTTTATTAATGTCTGATTTTTATTTTCAATTAATTTATCTATTGCCCAATATTGAGAAAGATAATCCATAAGGATTGTTGAATTTGAAGTTACAGTTGTAAAATTCTTTTTGATATATTTTTTTGCAGAATTAAATTCATTATCTGTAGTAATTTTTGCAGAATCATATATGTTTTCAATGAATGAATTTGCCTGTTCCAAAGGTGTTATTTTATTTTTTTCAAGTAAAGATTGAAAAATAAGTCGTGAAGTTCCATTTTTGTGAGCTGCAGCAACGTTTATGTATTCTGCATCTCTGATGTTAAGTCTTGAGTCTGAAAGTAATTTTTGTTTAATGCCTGATAAATTTGAATTAAATGCAGTTGCTGCAATATCGCATTGATTCATATTTAAAGAAGTGTATTGCATAACAATTTGTGTTAAATCTTCTGAAAATTGACTGTCATAAATTACAAATTTCCGGATTTTTCCTCCTGCAGTAATTTTCTCTAGTGTTTCAGATTTAACTGCTTTTGGGAATTTTCCGAAGGTTTCTTGTACCAGTTTAAGTGCTGTTTCTTTTTTTATGCTTCCACTGATGAAAAGTGCGCTGTTCTGTGGTGTATACCAGTTTTCAGAAATGCCAGAAAGAACTGTCCTGGCCTGCGCCGGGGTAGTTTTAGAAAATAATGAAGGATAAATACCAGAATCATGCTTCCATGGAGCGGCTGAAAAAACCCGTGCATCAATACTGCTGTTTATGAAAGCTGCTGGCGTATACGCATATTGCATAGTTTCTGACTTAAAAATATTAAGTTCTTTTTCAATTGCCGAATCTGAAAATACAGGAGAAAAGGCATGTTGTGAAAGCTTTTCTAATGAATCTTTTATTTTTGCTGGTGAAACAGTAATTATATAACGAGAAGAATCGGCATTACATTCTGCTGTCATTTCATTCAAACGAATTTCGGAAAAATTATATTTAAAAAGTCTGCTGTACAAAGAAAAAAATCCTGTATTATTCTGGGAACTGGAACTTATTCCCGCGTGAACAGTATATTCAATTCTGACTGGTGCTGATGAAAAATCTTCTAGTACATATAACTGCAGCCCATTTTCTAAAGTGAATTCTTCATAATTGTCTTCTATAAAGTTTGAGCTCTCTGAATAAATCAATGAACTTAGTAAAAAAGCAATTAAAATAGAAAAGAAAGTCTTCATGCTTTAATTATAGCATTTTTCACTTTATTAAAGTAGAATTGAAACATGACAACCATTACATATTTATCAAAAAAGCATGAAAAATTGAATATTGAAAAATCTTTTTTAGAAGGAAAACGTAATCTTACCTGCAAAGAAATAACTATATTGGAAAAAAATCGTAATTATTGTGAAAACTGGAATAATGTATATGTAAGTGATGAAAAAGATTGTTTTGATGCTGAACTTATCAGAGATTCTCGTTTTGAAGGTTTTGTAATAATTGGAAGACTAGTTTATGCTAAACTGAAATATCATGATTTAGAGCTTGATACTGGAATAGTAAACAGTTTTATTCGAAATTCTATAATTGGCGATGATAATGTAATTTTGAATGTTTCCTATATGGATAATTATCATACTGGTAATATGGTTATGCTGTTCAATATTCAGGAAATCAGCTGTATAAAGTCATCGAGATTTGGAAACGGGGTAAACAGAAAAGATATTTCTGAAGATACAAGAATCTGGATTGGTATCAGGAACGAAAATGATGGAAGAGCGGTTCTTGCAAATGAGACAATGATACCAGCGGATGCGTATATATGGTCAAAGTATCGTGATGATTCTGTGCTTATGCATAGATTTTTGGAATTAACAGACAATGTCTGTAAAGATAAGTTAGTTTCTTATGGTTCAATAGGAAATAACGTTGTAATTAAAAATACAACTTTGATTAAAGATGCAAAAATAGGTGATTGTTCATATATTAAAGGTGCATTTAAATTAAAAAATCTTACAATTCTTTCTTCTGAAGATGAACCAAGTCAGATTGGTGAAGGGGTTGAACTTGTAAACGGCATAATGGGGTATGGAAGTCGTGTATTTTATCAGGCTGTAGGAATCAGATTTGTTCTTGGAAGAAACTGTCAGCTTAAATATGGTGCAAGATTGATTAATTCAATTCTTGGGGATAATTCAACAGTTTCTTGTTGTGAACTTTTGAATAATCTTATTTTCCCTTTTCATGAACAGCATCATAATTCTTCGTTTTTGATTGCAACAATGGTAATGGGGCAGTCAAACATTGCTGCCGGGGCAACAATAGGAAGCAATCATAATTCTAGAAGTCCAGATGGAGAGATTATAGCCGGCAGAGGTTTCTGGCCTGGATTATGCTCTGATTTTAAACATAACAGTCATTTTGCAAGTTTTACTCTTGCATCCAAAGGTTCTTATCAGCATGAACTTGATGTTCAGTATCCTTTTGCATTGCTGTTACCAGGGGATACTGCAAATAGTCCTGTTCATATAATTCCAGCCTGGTGGTTTATGTATGATATGTTTGCAATAGTTCGTAACAATTATAAATTTAAAAAAAGGGACAAACGTGTTGTAAAAATTCAGAATATTGAAACAAATCCATTTGCTCCTGATACAATGCAGGAAACTCTAAAAGCTGTAAAAAAAATCATAGAATTGACAGCAGCTAATCTTTCTCAGTTAGATGCAAGTTATGTGAATGAGAATGATTCTCCAGACAGTTTGCGACAATCGGCCAAAGATTTCCTTCATAATACAAAAAATGAAAAGTTTACTTTATTTGATGTTCAGAGTCAGAAAAAGCATGGAGCCATAATTTATAAGCCATTAAAAGCGTATAAGGTTTATCGTCAGGTTTTAAAGTATTTTGCTGTAAAAACACTTATGGAATTTTGTCACAGGAATTCCTTTGTTGCACTGGAAGAAATAATTCTTTCCGAAATTAATCTTCTGCCTCTTTATACTGAATGGGTTAATGTTGGCGGTCAGGTTATGCCAAAAAAGAAGCTGGAGAAATTAATTTCGCTCATAAAAGAAAAAAAGATAAATGATTGGGAGCAGGTTCACGCATTTTATAATGAAGTGCAGAATAATTATGATGATTATAAAGCCAGATATTCTGTTGAAATCCTTGAACAGTTATATTCGCGTTCTATAAAAGAATTTGATAATGAAATTTATTCTGATATTGTTGATGATGTTTCAAATATGTCTGAACTTATGTACAATTCCAGTGTTGAATCTCGCGAAAAGGATTTTACAGATTATTATCGATGTATGCCATATGATTCTAAGGAAGAAATGACGGCAGTTCTTGGTTCTATAAAAGATAATGATTTCTTAAAAGAATTAGAAAGAGATACAAAAAACTTTAAAAAAGATTTAAAAATACTGTTTAAAGGTTTAACTTTATAGCCCGAAATTCGAGTTTTTTGAAAATTACACATAAAATTGATTTTACAAAAAAAATGTTTAATTATGAAAATACGGGAAGGAAGAAAGAGGCTGGCAAAAACATTTGCAAGTCGGGGCTGTCCCAAAAGTAATAAGTGTAGCGCTCATTGAGCCCTTCGACAGGCTCAGGAACCACTCGTCGAAATGACTGCTACACTAAATGTGGTGGTTTCGATAGACTCAACCACCGTAATGCAAACTTATTGGACAACCTCGCTAAGCAGAATTGCCATGGATGGCAAAGTGCCGGTTTAGCAGAAAATTCTTCTCTAGCGGCAAGGACGCCGCGCCAGAAGAATGGGAAATCGTCATTGGAGTTTTGCAAAGCAAACCTCGCTAAGCAGAATTGCCATGGATGGCAAAGTGCTGGTTTAGCAGAAAATTCTTCTCTAGCGGCAAGGACGCCGCGCCAGAAGAATGGAAAATTGTCTTACGAGTTTTGCAAAGCAAAACTTGCTAAGCAGAATTGCCACGGATGGCAAAGTACCGGTTTAGCAGAAAATTCTTCTCTAGCGGCAAGGACGCCGCGCCGGAAGAATGCGAAATTGTCTTACGAGTTTTGCAAAGCAAAACTCGCTAAGCAGAATTGCCACTGATGGCAAAGTGCCGGTTTAGCAGAAAATTCTTCTCTAGCGGCAAGGACGCCGCGCCAGAAGAATGCGAAATCATCATTCGAGTTTTGCAAAGCAAAACTCGCTGAGCAGAATTGCCACGGATGGCAATTCTGCGACCTATTCCTGCGAAGTCAATTCCTTAAAGTATTCTGTAATATCTTTGCGCTTATTCTGTGTGTAAGCAATTGCAGTACGTGGGTGCTGGTTGAACTGACCAGTCAAAAGGTACTGAAGATCGTAACCCCAGACAATACCTTTTTCCTTCATAGGCATCATGTGCTTTTCAATAAATTCAAGTACAGGGAAAGTATTGTATTTAGGATTTTTAAGGAATCCAAGAAGAAGTTCCATAGCACAGTTACCTGCACCACGACCCATAGAAAGATATGTTGCATCAAGGAAATCTACACCATCACCAGCACATTCAATAGTGTTTGCAAAAGCAAGCTTCTGGTTGTCATGAGCATGAATACCAAGCTTCTTGTTGTATTTTGCAGCAAATTCACCGAACATATCGCAAACACGAGCCATTTCTTCCGGATAGATTGAACCGTAGCTGTCTACGATGTAAATTACATCTACTGGAGAGCGACCTGCCATATCAAGAGCTGCTTTAATGTCGTTTTCCTGACCAGTTGAAAGAGCCATGATGTTACAAGAAGTTTCGTAGCCCTTTTTATGAGCATCTTCAATCATGTCGATAGCAGTTGGCATCTGATGAAGATATGTTGCAACTCGAACCAAATCAATTGGTGCTTCAGAACGGTCATGAATATCTTCCTTGTAGTTACAGCGGCCAACATCTGCCATTACAGCAACCTTTACTTTTCTTTCGCCATCGCCTACAACGCTGCGAATATAATCATCATCACAGAATTTTGATGGACCGAACTTGTTTACATCAAACATTGTTTTGTCTGCTTTGTAACCAAATTCCATGTAATCAACGCCGGCTTTAGCGTTTGCTTCGTAAAGTGCCTTTGCAAAATCATCTGCAAAATAGAATTCGTTTACAAGACCTCCATCGCGGAGTGTAGCGTCAACAACTTTGATGTCAGCGCGGTAGTTCATCATTTCTTTGATGTCTTTCATTTCATACCTCTTTCGATTGTTTACAGAATTATTATCGTTATTATCGGCAGATTTATCTGTTGTGGTAATATCCGCAAACAAATCGTCTTTATTTTTGTAATAGTGATAAATGTTTGCGGCTGTAATTCCACATTTTGCCGCAATATCACGCATACCAATTTCAGAAGGTTCTTTTTCTCTTAAAAGCTCCATAGCAGCTGCTTTTATCTGTTCTAGAAGTGCAGTGTTAGGTTTTCGCAAGATGAATCTCCTTGTGTTTTTTTTTGTTTACTTTTGCTGTTTATAATTTAACATTGTTTACTTTTGAAGTCAATAAGAATTGTGAAAAGTAAACAAGAAAAATATTTATAAATGCAGTTTATTTTTCGCGTTTTGGATAAAGCAGCATGTATGCAAGATTATCGGTAATCAGTTCATCTGGCAAATAGTTTAGTGTTTCATCTGAACTTTCTATGACTCTTCCAGACTCAATGTCAAAAACAAATTTGTATAAACAGCAGTTGTAAACTTTTGTACGAGGAAAATCTGCGCCGCGCTTATTCATTTCACGCACAACGCCAGCCATTACACCACCATGACCTACAATGAATACATCTCCATCTGAATTTTTCAAAAGGTCATCAATCATGTTTCCAACCCGTTGGTCAAGCTGCGATTCTTTTTCGTTTTCAATTCGCCAGGGAAATTTAAAGCTTCCTGGAATCTTTATTTTTGGGAAATTTGTGCGGATTTCCTTTTTTGTGATGCATTTTTTTATGTATCTTACTTTTCCACTGTTGTCTTTTACTCCGGCAACTTCCTGAATTCTTGGTTCAAGAATCATTGGTAAATCTGGAAGCTGACTTGCAGCAAATGTTGCCGTCTGCAAAGTGCGGTAATATGGAGAAACATAAATTGTTCCGTGGAATCCTTGCTGATTAAGATATTGTCCAAGACGCTTTGCCTGTTCTTCGCCTTTTGGCATTAACGCATCTTCATCGCAATACTTAAACTTCTTCTGATATTTTGGATCACCTCTTTGTCCATGGCGGGTAATGTAAAATGTTTTTGTTTCTGCAAAAAAAGAAACAGAGAGTGAGATTAAAGTTAAAAGTAATAATATTTTTTTCATAATGACATTATATCATAAAGTAAATCTAAATTCTTTAATTTGCTAATGCAAAAGGTTAGGCTTAATTATAAAAAAAATTGAAGATTTTGTTTTTTATGATAGAATAAATAATATGGATTCTATAGAACTTTTAAAATCGATTTCAAAGTCTTTTTTTGAAAATGATAATGAACACATTATGTATTTTTCTCTTTCTGAAAATTTAATTGATACATATAAGAGTTTTGTAAAACCAGATGAATTATTGTTAGATTTAAAGGAAAAAATTGCTCCTTTAGCCCCATTTCTTGATGTGATAAAATCCACAGATGTATCAGAAGCTGATATAAAGAAGCATGTTTACAAACTGCACTATGATTTTTTTTCATCTTATTTCAATGGTTGTGTTGTTGAAGAAAGAAAAGAGCCTGTAGTTTTTGAAGAATTAGATTATGAAAAATCCAGAATTAGAGAATCTATAATAAAATTGCTGAATGAAAAATTTTCTGGCAAAGTTGTTGTTTTAAATGCCCAGTTAATGGGCGAAGATGCTTTTAGAATACTTCATTGTCTGAATGAAAATCAGTGTCCGGGAAAATTTGTTTTCTGTTTTAATAGCATGGAGCTGGATAATTATTCTTTGTCAGTTAGAAATTTTATTAACTGCATATCTGGTTACAATAATTATTATTCGATTAATTCATTTGAAATAAGCGAAAATGTACCTAAAAAAGCTGATGTGCCAAAAAAGTATTCGCCGGAATTTCTGCGGGAAATTCTACGTTCATATAGATTGTTTTTTGATCTGGAGCAAGCTTTAAAGCTTGTAAACGAAATAGATGAAAATCAGCTTTTATGTGATTTTGAAATAAATGATATTAGAAAAATCAATTTTGAAATGGGCATAATTTCTTTGTTTTCAAACGATACTGATAATGCAAGTCTGTATTTCAATAAAGTGATTGAAAATGTTCTTGATGATGAATTAACTTGTTATACACTTTATTTGATGGCAAAGGTTGAGCTTCTAAAAAACATAAAATCTGTTGCATTAAAACATGTAAATCGAGCTTTAATAATTGCAAAAGAAAAAAACAATTCTTCCATTTATGCTCTTTTAGAAACATTAAATTACAATCTTTCTGAATGTTTGGATTCAGAATGTTCCGTTAAGAAATATTTTGAAGCAATAAAATTGCTTGATAGAGAAGGTTTTGTAAACAATAAAATCCATACGATTTTAACAATACCTCGTGATGTTATTTATGATAGTGATTTGCGTCCTAAGATGATTGGTCAAATAGAAATGGCCAGACAGGAAGCTGAAAAACTGGATAATAAATTTGCTCTTTCCACAGCTTGTCATTGGATGGGAATTATTATGACCCATGAAGGCAAAAAGAATGAAGCTCTTTTCTGGTATGAAAACTGTCTGCACTTAAGAAAGGAATTAGGAGAAAGTGTTTCAATAACAAAAATAACAAACGGCCTGGCTTATAATAATTTATTGGATTCTAAGTATCAGATTTCTTATGACCTGATAAATAATACGATTCAAAATCTTCTGGAGACGCATGATTATCCGGAAATAGTAATTACATTGAATAATCTGGCTCGTACTTGTTTTTATGCAAAGAATTTTGATATAGCCAGCAAAATTTTTAGAACAATATTGAATCTTTTTACAATTTTTGATATTGCAAATCTTTCTGGAAATTCATTTTTGCCGGAATACAATGATATTGCAGTCTATGTTGCTGCAGTGGATTATTATAAAGGCGAAATAAATCGTGCAAAGATGAATTTGTATAATGTGCATAATAACGGAAAAAAAATTGGCGTTATAGAAAAGTACATAGGAACTTTTCTTTCTGCCTGTATTGAACTGGATGATGGAAAATCTGATGTTGCCATGCAGGTGATGGACGAAGGAATTCAGAATTTTCTGAATGAAAAAATAAATCAAGAGCATCAGCTTGTTTTTATGATTTATGAATTTGCTCTTTGTCTTTTGAAAAATAATTTTGAGGCAGAAGCTAAAAAATATTTTAATGACGGATATAAAATAGCAAAGGAAAAAGATCTTGTTCATTATACGTTAGGACGGGATGTAATTGAGCTGGAGGACTATTCCCGCAATATTTTAAGATTTGCGCCATTAAATATTTCTCTTGAATTACTTGAAGAAAAAGCTGAAAAAGAAAAGCTTATAAATAAGCTGCATAAGAGATTACGAGATTCCCAGTTCTTAAACAGACTTGTAAGCACAAGTGCGACTACAACAGCTGATGTAAAGTTTTCTGGCAATATTGCACAGGCACTTTTTGATTATACTATGGCAGATGCCATTTATTTAGGACAAAAATGTCAGGGTGAATGGATAATCGACAGAAGCCTTCTAAGAGTTCAGTTTGAAGAGCCTGCCGAAGATTTGTGGCATAAGGTTGCAAGGCAAAAACAACTGGTAAATTTTATTGATTTTTCTAATGATTATATTTGTGCTATGATCAACCTTTCAAAATTCGATTATATCGGTGGAATCATAATCTTTATTCAGAAGAAAAATGAATTAAGTTCAGAAGAAAAAAATATTCTGCATGTAGCTGCGTCAAATATTCAGGCTCAGTTTATTATGTTAAAGCAGAACGAATATCTTTCGCAAATTTCTGTAACTGACCAATTATCTTCTCTTAATAATCGACGGGCTCTTCAGGAGCATCTTAGCATGGAAAGTGAACTTATCCGGCGCTACGAAAAGAAAAAGCATCTCTACATGAGAGAAGCAATTTCTTTTTTGGATCTGGATAATTTTAAGTATTATAATGATACGTTTGGACATGAGGCTGGAGATCTTCTTATTTCTTGTTTTGCAAGACTATTGAAGCGAATTTATCGCCGTGTTGATTTTGTTGCTCGATTTGGTGGAGATGAATTTGTTGTTATGCTTCCAAACACAAGCTGCGAGGAAGCAAGGCGAGCGGCGGAACGTCTAAAAGAAGGACTTGAACAGGAACAATATTTTATTCCTTGCCTGGAACGTCATTTTGAAAAAGAAATTTTTATTCCTAGAGAAAAATACATTGATTTCAGTATGGGAATTTGTTCAAATGCAGATAACGAAGATACTTCTGATCTGGATGAAACCATGACACGAGCTGATCAGGCTTTGTATTACGCAAAGCAGCACAAGAAGGGTAGCGTTGTAATCTGGAATGAAGTCGAAGAACTGAAGGATGAATAGGAATAGAAAAGGGGCTGTCCCAAAAGTAATGAGTGTAGCGCTCATTGAGCTCGTCGAAATGACTGCTACACTCAATGTGGTGGTTTCGACAAGCTCAACCACCGTAATGCAAACTTATTGGACAGCCCCTTTTCTTATTCAGCTATTGGAAATAATTTATTTCTTAAGTCTGGCTTCCAGGTCATCCAAACAAGCTGACAATTCTTTTGGAAGGTGTGAACCGAACTTAGGATAGTGGTTTTCACGGATATCCTTACATTCCTTCAACCAGCCTTCTGTATCAACTGTGAGGATCTGTGGAAGTGTCTTCTTGTAGTATTCTGGAAGACCTTCTGTATTGATTGCGCCTTCTTTTGGCATGTAACCGATAGCTGTTTCAACAGCGTTATCAACACCGTTACAGCGGTCGAAGATCCAGGCGAGTACACGGCTGTTATCACCGTAACCTGGCCACATGAATCCGCCTGGGAGTTCTGCGTTGTTTTCGTCCTTGCGGAACCAGTTAACGTAGAAGATCTTAGGAAGTTTGTCCTGATCTGCCTTAGCACCAATGTTTACCCAGTGCTGGAAGTAGTCACCCATGTTGTATCCACAGAATGGGAGGATAGCGAATGGGTCACGGCGGATCTTACCAACTTCGTCTGCGTTGATTGTAGAAGCAGCAGTGATTTCTGAACCTACGATTGAACCAAGGAATACACCGTGGTTCCAGTTACGTGACTGGTGTACAAGTGGTACAGTTGATGGGCGGCGTCCACCAAAGAGGATAGCAGAGATAGGAACACCTTCTGGATTTTCCCATTCTGGAGCGATACATGGACACTGACCAGCTGGAGCTGTGAAGCGAGCATTTGGATGTGCGAATTCTTCACCTTTTGGTGATTTGTCTTTTGGAAGAGCATCACGAGTCTTGCCTTTCCAGTCAACGAGTTTGCCTGTTGCAGGGTATCCGATACCTTCCCACCATACATCGCCGTCTTCTGTAAGAGCACAGTTAGTGAAGATTGTGTTCTTTTCTGCAGATACAAGTGCGTTCTTGTTAGATTCAGCAGATGTTCCTGGAGCTACGCCGAAGAAACCTGCTTCTGGGTTGATAGCGTAAAGACGACCGTCTTTTCCGAATTTCATCCATGCGATATCATCACCAATTGTTTCAACCTTCCATCCTGGGATAGTTGGAATCAACATAGCGAGGTTTGTTTTACCACAAGCTGATGGGAAAGCACCTGTTACGTATTTTACTTCACCCTGTGGGTTTGTGAGCTTAAGGATAAGCATGTGTTCAGCAAGCCAGCCTTCTTCGTGAGCGATTACTGAAGCAATGCGGAGAGCGAAACATTTCTTTCCGAGAAGAGCGTTTCCGCCGTATCCAGAACCGTAAGACCATATAAGATGTTCTTCTGGGAACTGTGAAATGTATTTTGATTCAACTGGAGCACAAGCCCATACACCATTGTCTTTTTCGCCATTGTTCAATGGTTTACCAACTGAGTGGAGACATGGTACGAAGTTGTCATCAAGGTACTGCCAAACTTTTTCGCCGGCACGTGTCATGATGTCCATGTTCAATACTACGTATTCTGAGTCTGTAAGTTCAATACCACATTTTGCGATTGGTGAACCAAGTGGACCCATACAGAAAGGAATTACATACATTGTACGACCGTGCATACAACCTTTGTAAAGTCCCTTCATTGTTGCCTTAAGTTCTACAGGATCAATCCAGTTGTTTGTTGGACCTGCAGCTTCCTGTGTTTTAGAAGCAATGAAAGTTCTTTTTTCTACGCGTGCTACGTCAGATGGATCTGAGCGGAACAAAACGCTGTGTGGCTTCTTTGCCAATGGTGTTGCAAGACCAGCATCTACACAAATCTTTGTGAGGCGGTCGTATTCAGCTGTTGAACCGTCACAAACAACTACGTTGTCTGGTTCACACATCTTTACACATTCTTCAATCCAAGCCTTAATCTTGGCATTCTTAATGTCATTTACTGTCATTTAAAACTCCTGTAAATTTTAGAGGTCATTTTTTTGAACAACCTTTATCACTGTAATAATAATATTATTTTTATTTCTATTCAATGAAAAGATACAGTATTATAATGTAAAAATTGAGGAATAAATATGAAGATGGTTTTATTGGGGACTGGCACCAGTCATGGAATTCCATGTATAGCCTGTAAATGCAGAGTATGCACATCAAATGATGATCACGATAAGCGGTTAAGGTGCAGTGCCTACGTTACAAATAAAAATGATGACGAATCGGTTTCCCATCTGCTGGTGGATGTTGGTCCTGAATTCAGAATTCAGGCAATAAAAAACGAAATCATGGCCGTTGATGCTGTTCTTCTTACCCACAGTCATGCGGACCATCTGCACGGACTGGATGACATCCGCATCTTTTCTCATACTTTGGGAAGTGACAAGATTGAAGAGTTAAAAAAGAATCCTGAAAATGCAGGAATTGATCCTAAACTGCTGGCTCAGGCTTCTGGAGGAAAAGGAATTTGTCTTTACGCAAATTTTAATACGATTGGAGATGTAAAAAGCCGCTTTGATTACATTTTTAAAGAAAATACGCAGATTGGCGGCGGAAAACCAAAGCTGAGGCTTGTGGACTGTGCAGAAATTGAACATAAAAAGCCGGAAGAATTTGGCGATATGACTGTCACTCCAATTCCAATGAAGCATGGCGAACTTGATACAACAGGCTGGATTTTTTCTGTTAAAAAGCAGGACGGAAAAATACATTCCATTGCGTATTTAACTGACTGCAGCTTTATTCCTGAAAGCAGCCTGGAGTTATTAAAAAAAGCAGGCGGCATTATTGAACATTGCGTGATTGATGCATTGCGGGAAAAACCTCATTCCACTCACTTTGGATTCCGGCAGGCTATGGATGTGGCAGAAAAACTGATGCCACGTCATACCTGGTTCATACACATCTGTCATCTGATGACTCATGAAGAAATCTGGAGTTATGCAAAGGAGCAGCTGAAAGATTTTCCTGCCCTTTTGAAAATCACAGAAGAGGGCGGTTCTGTGGGACCGGCTTTTGACGGACAGGTTCTGGAATTGTGATTTTCATTTTTGAAGGTGCGGATGCGGCAGGTACTGGAGGGGCGCCGCAGGCGAAGACCGCAGGGAAGTAGTAACCGAAGGTTACGGATGACCGAGGACTTAGAGCGTTAGCGAACCCCGGAAGCACCGACCCCGAAGGGGTGCCGCCATGAAAATATTTCTGAAACGAATTTGATTATGTTAAATTAAAAAACCGCTCCACGTCTGAAGCGGTTTTTTTTTTAGAAACTAATTATTTAGCTTCTACAGGTGTTTTTGGTACGCGAACTTTCTTTACAATGAAATCGCTCTTGAAACAACGTGTACAAATCTTAAGAGTTCTTACTTCACCGTTGCCAAGATCAGTTTTTACAGTCATCAAATTAGGACGCCATGTGCGTTTTGTGTGGTTGAAAGACTTTGAAACTTTGTTTCCGTACTGAACGCCTTTACCGCAAATATCACAACTTCTAGACATATCTATACCTACCTTATGTTTTTCACGTGAGTTTTAATAGAATATAGGAATAGGGCAATAGTGTCAAGGCATAAAAAAGCATTGAGTTGAATTTCAGTGTATTGTTTACTTTCCGTATTGTGCTTCGATTTCTTTTATCTGGTCGCGGAGGGCGGCAGCTTGTTCGTATTCAAGGCGTTCGGCACATTCAGACATTTCCTGTTTGAGCGCATTAATCAGCTTTGTGCGCTGCTTTTTGTCAAAGAGGTTTGCAGATTTTTTAAGGGTGTCAACGGTAATGCGGGCGGTTTCTTCTGCTTCTTCCTGCTGGTGTTCCAGAATATCCTGAATCTGCTTTTTAACGGTCTGCGGTGTAATTCCGTGTTCCTTGTTGTAGGCTTCCTGAATTGAGCGGCGGTGCTTTGTTTCGTCGATGGCTTCTTTCATTGCGTCACTCATGCGGTCTGCGTACATTACAACCATGCCTTCTGCGTTGCGGGCTGCACGGCCAATAATCTGAATCAGGGATGTTGTGGAGCGCAAGAATCCGATTTTATCTGCATCTAAAAGTGCAATAAAGCTGACTTCCGGAAGATCGATTCCTTCTCGCAAAAGATTGATACCGATGAGCACATCGATTTCGCCGGTGCGGAGGGACTTTAGAATTTCAACGCGCTCAAAGGTGTCAATTTCCGAATGGATGTATTTTACCTTTAAATCTAGATCAAGAAGATAGGCTGTAAGATCCTCTGCCATTTTTTTTGTAAGGGTAAGGACAAGGCTTCGCTCCTTTTTTGCTATACGCTCCTTGATTTCGCGGTAGATGTCTTCCATCTGACCTTCTGTAGGGCGCACTTCAATAATAGGGTCAAGAAGTCCTGTTGGGCGGATGAGCTGCTCAACTACCTGAGTGGACTGCTTGATTTCTTCTTTGCGTGGGGTTGCCGTTACGTAGATGACCTGATTCATCATTTTTGTGAATTCATCAATTTTTAGCGGACGGTTATCCAGCGCGCTTGGCAGGCGGAATCCAAAGTCAACAAGATTCTGTTTGCGGCTGCGGTCGCCTTCATACATTGCGCCAATCTGAGGCACTGAGACATGAGCTTCGTCTATCATGCAAAGGAAGTCAGAAGGAAAATAGTGCAGAAGTGTTGCCGGTGGCTGGCCTGGTTTGCGGTCTGCGATTGGCGCGGAATAATTTTCAATTCCAGAGCAGTAGCCCATTTCCTTCATCATTTCTATGTCGTAGGTTACGCGGGTTTTAAGGCGTTCCGCTTCCAGAAGCTTTTTCTGGGAGTTCAGTTCTTCCAGGCGCAGTTCCAGTTCTTTTTGAATGCGGTCTGTGGCAAGGGTAAGCTGGTCAGGCGGAACAACAAAGTTTTTTGCAGGGTAAACTGTAGTTTCGTCCAGTTCCTCTGTGATTTTGCCGGAAATAACGTTGAATCGGCGGATTCGCACAACTTCATCCCAATCAAGTTCAATTCGGTAGGCTTCGTCAAATTCCATGTAAGGTGGATAGATTTCTATAACGTCGCCCTTGATACGGAAAGTGCCTCGTTCAAGAACCATGTCGTTTCTGGAATATTGAATCTGAGAAAGTGTAAGGGCAAGTTTATGAGTGTCCAGCGTTTCGCCTTTTTCAATATGAACCCGCATGCTCTTATAAAGCTCTGGCATACCAAGACCGTAGATGCAGGAAACTGTGGCAATGACGATAACGTCCCGTCGTTCCATAAGACTGTAGGTTGCCGCCATCTTCATCTGGTCAATTTCTTTATTTATGGAAGCATCTTTTTCAATATAAAGGTCCCGGGCTGGCACATAGGCTTCCGGCTGGTAATAGTCGTAATATGAAACGAAATATTCAACTGCATTGTTGGGAAAAAACGATTTGAATTCTCTGTAGAGCTGGGCAGAAAGAGTTTTGTTGTGGCTTATGATTAAAGTTGGCCGCTGAACTTTTTCGATGATTTTTGCCATTGTAAAAGTTTTGCCGGAGCCTGTAACACCTTTAAGCGTCTGATATTTATCGCCCCGCAAAAATCCTTCTGCAAGTCTATCTATTGCCTGTCCCTGATCGCCGCTTGGCTGGAAAGGCGAAACAACTTCAAACTTACGCATGGAATAATTTTAACATTAACGGGGAAAATTTGGAATGCCAGATTTAAGATTTTAAGGGCACAAGTTTCATTTGCAAAGGGTGTTCCGGCCCCCGCTAACGCTCGGTATTTTTGTCGGGATTAAATGGCAGAATGATTTTATGTTGGCAGAGTGCGGGGGCGTTGGCAAAGGTGCGGGGGAGTCTTACAATCCAACCCTTTCAATCATCTTTTCAACTTCTGCCCTTGTGATGCTGCTTTTTGCAACAAGGCTTTCAATCATGGCTTTCTGCAGATTTTTTACGGAATCAATATCTTCTGAACCTATGAATTCTTCTAAGGCGTAGCGCACGCATCCTGGACCGCGGTATTCCAGAATGCCCATTTTTCTGGAGGCGCAGTAGTCTTCTTCTATCTGCTGGTATGTGGCTCCGCAAAGCCCCGAAAGAATTGCACATACGATTCCTGTGCGGTCTGTTCCGATTGCACAGTGCAGCTGATACGGTCCTTCTACGTTGTTCATGAATTTTACAAGGGCGGCAATGTTTTCTGCAAATTCAGGGGATTTGCTATTGGAGTAGCATCTGTCATATCCAAAATTTCCGTCTTCTTTTGTTAAAAGTATGACAGGTTTCTGATTTTCCGGCTTATTTCTGTATTCGCTGATAATAGATTTATAGTATTCTGGCGCATAATCTGCAGTTTTTATGCATTCAGATTTGCCGTCAAAAATTTTTATTTCCGAAAGTTCAATTTCAGTATCTCCAGAAACGTTTATGTCTGCTTTTATTCCGTATTTTTCGCCCAAAAGACCAATGTAATACATTCTGTATGGCTCTGTTTCAAATTCTGTTTTTGATGGCGCATAAGGATGATAAGAGCGGTAAATATTTTTTGTTCCTGGAATAAGGCGGAAATTTGCAAGTTCCATCTGTCCTTCTTCTGTTGAAAGGTCAAACTCCTGGATTGTTTTACAGTGTTTTTCTTCTTTAAGGCGACTAATTATTTCGTCTTTTTTCTGACGGTTGTAAATAATGCAAGGCAACGAAGTCTGTGCCGTTTTTGAAATGAATTTTGTATAAACATAGCCGCCAAGTCCCATGCTGTTCAAAGCTTCTGCACAGTCAAAGTCAGTATCGTCTATTTTCATTCTGTAGGTGGGCTGACCAGACTGATTTGTTTCCCTTAATTCGCTGTAAGGAACTGCTGCATACCACACGCCAGTTTCGCTGTCTTTTTTCATGTTGCAGGAAGGACCGCAAAAACTTGAAACGTCATTGATACCAGCTGTAAACTGAATTTTTGCAGAGGTTACATTTTTTTTGTTCCATGTTTCAGGATTAAAAAGCATGATAATCTGGCGATTTTCAAAATCGTCGTAATAAAAGGTTCTGAAATTTTCTTCTGAAAGAGGATAATCGCTTAGATTTATTGAAGCTGAATATTTTTCGCCGGCGGAAATAAGATTTTCTGCACCGTTTTCATGAATGATGTAAACGCCTTTTGAACGGATTTCAATATCGTTTTTACAGAATTTTTTTCCGCGCCTGTTAGTGATGAGACAGTTTAGCTTTTCAAAATCACGGAAATTCTTTACGTAATAACTGGAAGCTTCTGCATTTTCTGCAGCTACTGTTCTGGAAAATTTTTCGCCAGGCCATTTTGTGTCTGGAAAATCTGCATTGTTAATGTTCCAGTAGTGAATAAAATTAAATCGTTTTTTTCTGTTCACAAGGATTGCAATTCCGTTGTGTTCAAGGTGGCCCATAGTTTTTGTTTCACCAGATTTTATGGAAATTTCCTTTTTTTCAAGAATATTTCCTTTTGAATTTTTTACGTAAAGATTCCAGGTTCCTGGAGCAATGCCTGTGATTGTTTTTCCTTTGCCTGCTTTTTTGCAGTAAACATCAGAAGAAAGCGGATCGTCTACATGAACAGTAAATTTGTCGCTTAAAAGATAATCAAAGGTTAAACTGCCTGTAGAAAGTATGTAATCGCTTTTGTTTCTGATTGGCGTAAATGCCATGTAACCGCCAGCAAGAGTCTGCCAGTCGTAAAGAATTGGATGAACCGAAGAATCAACGGCATTTTTCAGTTTTTCAAGTTCACAGGCAGTTTTTTCGCCAGGTTCAGAAAGGTCCGAAAAAAAGTCTTTAAGGGCATAGATTACATTTCCGTAGGAAGTTGTTTCATTTCCTAATGCAACTACATTATTTTTATCGGAACAGATATCTGTTACTCCGCGGATGCGACAGCACGGCAGCTCTTTTTTATTTTCATCAAAGAACTGAATTGTGATTATGCGGTTTTTACCAGAAGGAATGTTACCAATTTCAACAGAATTAAAATTGCAGCTGGTGATATTTATGTCGGCAAAAGGTTCTTCCGATTGCTTTATATCTGAACAGCTTACAGAAATTCTAGCAGATTTTATTTTGCAGTCAGTAAAGTAATCTGTAGTCGACTGGGATAGAGGTTTTATTGTGATTATTCCATAAGCTTTTCTATCTTCTGTCACCATGCTGATACTTCTTTTACATTATCGTTTCATTTTTTTGAATTTCATCTGGAGAAGCCAGCTTTATTATTACTGTTCTGTCTTTTCTGTTTCTGTGAAGAGTTACAGTTACGTTGTCTCCAGGCCGTTTGCTTTCCAAAGCAGAATAATAGTCCGCAATAGAAGAAATGCTGATGTTGTCAATTTTTGTAATGATGTCACCGCCAAGATAAATTACAGAATTGCTGTATCCGTACCGTACTGCCTGTGTTCCCTGAATAACACCAGCTTTATCTGCGTTTCCGCCTTTTGTAGTTCTAGAAACAAGAAGTCCTCGGGAAATATCAAGGTTTGCATAGTTTGCGATTGTATTATTCAGCTGAACTACAGAAATTTCCAGAATTCCGCGGCGCACTTTTCCGTATTTCACTAAATCAGAAGCAACCCGGATTGCAGTTTCTGCCGGTACAGAAAAACCGATTCCTGCACTGGAACCACTGTTTGAATAAATGATTGTATTGATACCAATCATGTTGCCGTTCGTGTCTAAAAGAGGACCACCTGAATTTCCAGGGTTTATGGCTGTATCTGTCTGAATCATATTGCGGATGATTCTGTTTGTGCTGGAATCTTTGATTGGACGGCCAAGAGCAGAAATGATTCCTGTTGTCATTGTTCTGTCAAAACCGTAAGGATTTCCGATGGCAATAACTTTCTGTCCTACCTTAAGCTTTGTTGAATCTCCAAAAGGTATTGTCTGAAGTTCTGTTCCCTGTGGCGGATTGAACTTTATAACCGCAAGGTCACTGTCAGCATCCTGCCCGATAATCTGAGCTTCATACTGAGTTCCATCAGAAAGTGAAACGTAGATTTTGGATGCATTTTTGATTACATGAACATTTGTAAGAACATAGCCCAGTTTGTCAATTATTGAACCAGAACCGCTACCGCCATCTTGAATTATAGGTTCAAGAAACCAGTTTACGCCAGTAACCTGAGTGTTGATGTTCACAACAGCAGGACTGCATTTTTCATAAATTGAAATGTTCTGTTTTTCGTCCAATGTATATGTTGTGTCTGACGACACAGGAAATGAATTTATGTCTGATTCTGTATTTTCAATGTTCACAAACTCTGATGATGATGCAGAAATTTCATGTGTTTCTTTTGAACTGCTGCTCTGTGCGCTCTCATTTTTTCTTGAATTGAAAGAGATGACAGAAGAAACTCCGGCGGCAATTGCCATTCCAATAACGGTACAGAAAATAAGCTGGGATTTAGTATAAAGCTTCATACATTCAATTCTAGTGAAATATTACTGGTTTTGCAAATTATCTGCATTAAATTCATTTTTTTTCATCTGAATAAGATAATCGTAGGAAATTCCCCTTACAACCTTGATGAAGGCCTTTGCAGGAGCATAGTCAGTTTTTTCAAGTTTCAGCTCATAATTTCCGGTAATCAGATTTTTTATTTTAAGAGGCGTTGTTCCTTTGTATATTCCATTCAGATAAACGGAACAGCCTTTGACGTTTGTTCTTACAGTTATTTCAGTCTGGCTTTCGTCAATCTGAATTTTGCGTTCTGGAATTAAAAATGAATTCTGAGACTGTGCAAAAATACAGTAGATGAAGAGCAGCAAAATAAAAAACATTGAAAATCTTTTCATAAACCCCGCCTGTTTAAGCAGTTATATTATACTACGAACACAGCAATTTGTTCTCTACAAAGCTGAAATAATTATTTTCAGAAAAAATTATGTGGTCAAGCAAAGGTATTCCCAGAATGTCGGCAGAACATTTTATAATTTTTGTAGTTTCAATGTCTTGTTCAGAAGGTTCGCAGTTGCCAGAAGGATGATTATGGCAGACAATTATTGCCGCCGCGTTTTCCATAAGTGCTTCTGAAAATATTTCCCGTGGATGAACAATAGTTCTGTTTATAGTTCCTATGGAAACTATGCGTATCTGGATGATTTCATGGCTCCCGTTTAAAGTAATGCACAAAAAATGTTCCTTCTGTTGAATCGAGTAATTTTTTACGAACGGGAGAATATCTCTGGCAGAGCGGATTTTTGCGTCCTTGTGGCTGTTCCGTCGTTTTCCCAGTTCCAGGGCGCAGGCAATGGCAAGAGCTTTGCTTCTTCCAACCCCCTTTATGTGCATCAGATTTTCAATTGTGTTTTCCCAGTTAGAACTGTTTAATGCATGAGTTATTTTTTCAGAAAGTATATCAACAGGAAATTGTTTTGTTCCTGTGCCCAGTATTACCATTATCAGTTCCTGATCTGTAAGAAATGATAGTCCGTGTTTTAGTGCAAGTTCCCGCACGTTTGGTTTAATTTTATTTTCCATCACATATATAAAGTGTGTAACATGGTGATTTCTGCACAATAAATCTGAAAAATTAAATAAATTTTAAAAAAAACCGAAAAATAAGTATGAAATATATTAAATCAATCATTAAAACCCTTTTAGCAGCAAGTGTAGTTTTTATTTTCTTTTCATGTCAGTCAGTTCAGCAGAAAAAAGGGCAGGAACTCACAATTTCCAGAAGACTTTTGGGTGAACCTGTTTTGAATGCTCAGCAGCTTGCAGATTATTTTGTTTCTGTCCGTACAGATGCAGATAAAGAACAAATAGTGCAGTTTGCTCAGTATTATATTGAAGAAGCCGCAAAAGAGAATATAAATTCCGATTGTGCTTTTGCCCAGATGTGCCTTGAAACAGGTTATCTTAGTTTTGGAAATCTTGTTGTTCCAGAAATGCATAATTACTGTGGTCTTGGCGCTATGGATGCAGAACATCCAGGAGAATGGTTTGAAACAGAACAGCTGGGGGTTCGGGCTCATATTCAGCATCTGCAGGCATACGCTACAACAGAAGACGTTCCTTTGAATCAGGAATTAATTGATCCTCGTTACAGATGGGTTCACAAGACAAAATTTGCGGAAACAATTTTTGACCTGGCTGGTGTATGGGCAACAGACAAGCTTTACGGCGAAAAAATTGATTCAATTCTTTCAAAAATGGAAATGATGTTCAGATAAAAAATGGTGGTTTTGCTTTTATGATAAAGCTGAACCACCATTCAATGGGTTTTAATTATTCGCCAATTTGAGTTCCGATAAATTCCTTGTCATCAAGAATATTTCTGATGTTAGGAATATTTTTTCCGCCTGCACAGATTACTTTCATGCCGCATTCATCTGCTTTTTTTGATGCGATTGGGTCAAACGGACAGTTCTTGCCAGGAGTCCAGTCATCGCCAACCATTTTACGGAAATCAGCCCATGAAATCTGATCAATTGGTTTTGCATCTGGATTTTTTCTTGGGTCATCTGTGTAAACTTTTTCAATGTTAGAAAGATTTACAACAGTTTTTGCGCCGTGTTTTTCTGCAAGAAGAACTGCATCATTATCTGTTGAAAATCCTGGATGCCAGCCGGCTGCAAGAAGAACTTTTCCCTTGAATTCGATTGGTGCTGTTGGATCGTATACAACGTCATTCTGGCAAAGGTCACCAAAGCTGGCTTTTACAAGCTGAGCGTTAAGGCGGGTAGCCATAATTCCTATCCAGTCAGCTGCGTCAAGTGCAGATGAGCCGCCAGCATTTTTTGCAATTTCAGCGTAGGCAGTCTGATAAACTCTGGCAGGAGCACCACCGCCTACTACAAGAATCAATTTGCGGCTATCGTCTTCAGAAAGCCATTCCTTCACCATTTTAATGAAGCTTGTTAAAAATTCTGTATCTGGTTTTTCAGGTACAACGATACTGCCACCAACAGATAATACTTTTGTCATATAAACCTCTTTTATGAGTAATTATAGATTGAATTTCCAGTTAATTTTATAAATTAGTTCGAATTTCGAATTTTAATTGGCAATGCATAAAATTGATTTTTATAATCCCATTTGCATTATGAAAATACTGCCAGTCAGAAAGCGACTGTCAAAACCGCTAGCTAGCGTCGCTACATGCGCAAGTCGGCAAGGAAACTACCGTTTCCGACTTGCGAATGTTTTTGCCAGCCTCTTTCTTCCTTCCCGTATTTTCATAATTAAACAATTTTTTTGTAAAATCAATTTTATGTTTAATTTTCAAAAAACTCGAATTTCGGGCAAATTAATCAAAAAAACAGAAATTCAATCTGTTAATATACACCAATTACTATTGGAGCGGACCAATAGGAACTGTATTTTATAGTTTTTCCGCTTACTTCTTCCCAAATTGACTGGAGAGCATAGCTTTTGTTTATTCTAACAGTTTTGTTGGTTGGAACGCTAGGCTTTATTTCATTCCATCCGCGGCTGAAAAGAATGTGCTGGCTGTCCAGGTTCCCAAAATAATATTGAGATGTGTTTATATCTTTCTGCCATGCCTGGAAATTCAAGCCTGCACCAAGAGCCGGGTCAACTGGAATCCAGCCAAATCCTGCTGCATAGAATTCGCACCACCAGTGGTTAGTTGTCCTCAAGTCTGTACTTACCAGCACACCACTATCTGGAATGGCAGGAATACCGCAGGCTCTTAAAAGGGCAGTGTAAATTATTGCAAAATCGTAAGCATCGCCTTTTTTTGTTTTGATAAGTTCAAGAACAGAACGGTTGGACTTTTCTATATTCTGCTGCAGAGTAAAGTTTGAAAGCATATAGTTGTAAATCAACGCTGCAATGTTGTAGGAGTTATGCTCTGATTTTACAATTTCACGGGCAAGAGATATAACGGCTGCGTCATCAGATGGAACACAATTATCAGCTTTCGTATATGAGAAAAGAATATTTTTATTTATTTTATCTGTTGATTCCAGACGCGCTGCAGTAATTTCAGTTCTTGTTTCATATACTGTAATTGCGAAGTTCTGTTTAAAATGTCTTTTTCCAGAAGAATTTTTTGCACCAGAAGTCTGATGAATCAAAGTATGCTGGAAATCAGAAATAATTGGTTCTGGCGCACACTCTGTCATTTTTACAGATGGCTGGAATGCTGTTGTAACAGGACGTGGACATCGTAAAATGATTGATGAATCTTTATCGCCGTTTGTATCATCAATATCAACTTCTGATTGTACAATATAATTTTTTGGCGCAATAAAACTTTTTTTACCAGATTTATTATCCATGATAAATTTACGTTGAGAAGACATTCCTTTCGCCGTTTCAACAAAAATTGAACCACTGGTTGCACCATCAGGAACATAAAGATTTATCTCGTTATCACTCCATGAAACATAATCAAAAGTGTCATCGCTTGCTTCTATCAATGAAAAATTTTCAGAAGGCGAAACGGAATCATCTTTTTTTGTTTCTCTGTCTATAGAAAAATAAACCTTAGACCTGTCTCTGGAATTACCAAAATTAAATCCATGTATTGTAATAAGTGCACCAGGTGTAATTTTTTCTGGAGATATGCTTGTGATTAAGGGCATAGTTGACTGAATACTTTGTGTTACAGCAACAGGGGCTGCTGTTGTATTTGCAAAAAAAGCTGGTTTAGAACGGACATTTTTTGATGAAACGGTTACCAGGCCGTCTTTAATGTTTGCAGGCAGAACAACACGAATTTCTGTATCTGACCATGAAACGTATGAACTAGAAGTAAGCTTGCTTCCTCCGAATTCTACAAAACTTGTATCGCGGATATTACCAAAATCTTTTCCGGTGATGGTTATAAGATCTCCTGGTGCTCCTACAGGCGGAGTAATCTGATTAATTACAGGATTTTTCTTTGTTTTGATATTAAAAATGAGAGAAATTATTACAAGAATCAGAATAATAAGTCCCCACAGGAGTGTTCGTATTAGCGGAGATTTTCGGATTATGTAACTTAAAGTTTTAGTATTATTCACTTAATCTTTCCGGCAACATATTCACCGGCAGCTTGATTTCTATGGAGTCTTCCTCGTTATCCAGACCGGGAACGTTGATTTTTATTGATATTTTATTTGTTGATTCAAATTCCGGTCGCAAAACATCTACATCTGTAAGTGATGCAGGTAAATATCGTGAATGCATTCTTGTTCTAGGAGGTCTGAAACTGTCAGGACCTGTAACAGGCTGCAACTGTTTAACATTCTGCATTTTTGATAAAGCTGTGCCAACTGTCATTCCATAGTTGTCATTGAAATTTCCATCAATGACTACGCTTTGGTTTGCAATTGGAACATTGCTTGGTCTTGCAACAGGCGCAATTGAAGCTACATTGTTTATATTATTATGAGATTTAAAAGAATTTGAAAGAGCTGACGGAAGAATTACCACCATGATTACAGCTGCAACTGCAATTCCCCATTTAGATACCTCTCCTGGGAACTGGAAAATCTTAGCTTTTTCTGTATTTTTTGAGTAACGCATTTTAGCTTGAAGCTGTTCAAAACTTTTGTTCATAAATTCAGGGGATAATTGTATACTTTCAGCATCATTTTTGAATGCATCCTTTAAGCTTCTTAATGTTTTAAGTTTTGCTACGCAACGCTCGCAAACTTTAAGATGAGCTTCGTATTTCTCTATATATGCTGGCGGCAGTTCGTTATCAATATAAATTGAGTGGATATCATCAGTTGGGCAAGAATACATTTTCACCATCCTTTAACATATCTTCAAGTAATTTGCGTGCACGAAAGATACGTACTTTTACGTTTCCTTCCGTTATGCCAATAACTTTACCGATTTCCTTGTAATTCAATTCACCGTACTCTGCAAGAACGATGACCTCTTTTAATTTAGGTGGCAGAGAATTCAAAGCTTCCTTGGCAGTTTTTATTGTTTCCTTTTTTAAAAGTTCTGTTTCGCCAGATTCAACTTTTCGAGTGTCTTCATACAGAACTTTTTCATAAGCTTTCTTTTCACGACTTTTTCGCTTTACATAATTCAAGGATGCGTTTTTAACAACACGAATCAACCAGAATTTTGCATCGTTAATAGTTGGAAAAGTCAGTTTTTTTTCGTTGGCTTTAATAAGGGAATCATGAACTAAATCTTCAGCTGCTTCTTCATCATTCACAATTCTGAATGAAATCTTAAACAGCATCTGCATAGTTTCATTATAAATTTTATTAAAGTCAGCGGGATTAGCTGCGTTCAGAGGTTTTTGAAATTCTTTCTGCCCGTCCATGTTAATAAAATCCACAACTTCTCCGATGGTTACAAAAAAATTACTGATATTTTATATTATTCCATTTATCAATAGGGAAAACGGAGCCAGAACTGATTTTGATTTTCATGTCGTATTTAAGAGAATATGATGATTTGCCTGAATGGTCTGTTGTTCCTACCTGATTTCCGTTAGCATCTTTTAAGACCATTGTAGAATCATAATATCCGTCCACAGTGATTTTAATGTATGAAAATTTATATTCCCCATAAGTTCCTTCAACGTTGTAAGCTTCAAATGATTCATAAAAAGTTGCACCAGCTGGAACAGACAAAGTTTTTTCCTGTGTGGAATATACAACATATTTCTTTAAGGCTTCGTCGTCATCATGCATATCGCCATTACAAGCAGAAAGTGTAAAAATTACTGTACAAGCAAGAAGACTGGCAACAGATCTGAATAATTTTTTTGAAAACATATTTTACCTCGTATAAAACAAACATTCTTATTTCTATTTGGTTACTGAAATTCAGTTTCGCTTCCAGGCAGGACCCTGTGGAGTATCAATAATAGTAATACCCCGCTCTGTAAGTTCATCGCGAATCTGATCTGCCCGGGCAAAATCCTTATTCTTCTTTGCAGAACTGCGTTCGGCAACAAGAGCATCGATTTCAGCAGCTTCCGGGTCACCTGAATGGTCCGGCATCATAGCCTTTGCTTCATCTTCCATTTTCTTTTGTTCAACAGCCGCAGTTTCAAGAAGGCTAAGGCTTAAAACACTGTCCATGCGGTCAATCAAATCAAGGGCTTCTTTAGGATCAAGGGAACCGTCTTTGATAACCTTGTTCAAAGCGCTGAAAGCAACTGGAGTAAGAAGGTCGTTTTCCAGCCCTCCTTTAAAAGCATCAAGGTAACCGTTTGCCTTTTCAGAAAGCCCGTCACGATTATCTGCCTGACCCTTTGCATAAGTCTTGCCTTTAGAAAGCTGGATGTTTCCTTTAGCTGCAATCTTAGCAATTTTCTGAACAAGAGCAGCACGACCGTTCTTTGCCGATTCAAGAGCTTCCATACTGAAAACCAGCTGCTTTCTGTAATGGCCGCTCAAAAGGAAGAACCGGTAGTCCAAAGGCTGAATGCCCTTATCTGTAAGGGCAAAGCCCTTTTCTTCAGGAAGAGGAGTCTGCAATGTAATAAAGTGACCGCTGGATTTACTCATCTTACCGCCTTCCAGAACAAGGAATTCGTTGTGCATCCAGTAGTTTACCCATGGTCCCTTAGCTCGTTCAGCTTCGTCAAAAGAACCTTCGCTCTGTGCGATTTCGTTTGTATGGTGAACAGGAACGTGGTCAATGCCACCAGTGTGGATGTCAAAATGTTTTCCAAGATACTTCATGCTCATTGCAGAACATTCAATGTGCCATCCAGGATAACCGCGTCCCCATGGAGAATCCCATGTCATAGCCTGATTTTCAAACTTAGATTTAGTGAACCACAAAACAAAGTCACCAGGATTGCGCTTGTTGCCGTCAATAACAACTTCCTTGCGCTTACCTGCACCTTCCTTAAGCTCATCAAGATTCAGGTTAGCAAGCTTACCATAATCAGGGTAAGTAGAAATATCATAGTAAAGGTTACCGCCAGCCATGTAAGTGTGACCGTTAGCTTCAATCTGCTTTATAAGGTCAATCATTTCCTGAATATGTTCAGTAGCCTTACAGATAACATCCGGACGGCGAATATTCAAAGAATCAATATCTTTTAAAAAGGCATCAGTGTAGAACTTTGCAACTTCAAGAACCGACTGATGGCGTTCTTCCGCGGTCTTAACCATCTTGTCGTCACCCTCGTCGCTGTCCCCGGTAAGATGACCAACGTCAGTAACATTCATGACATGTTTAAGGTCATACCCCAGAAAGTGCAAAGTTTTATCCAAAGTATCAAGGAAAACATAAGCGCGAAGATTTCCGATATGGGCATAGTTGTAAACAGTAGGGCCACAACCATAAAATCCACAGAACCCTTCTGTGATTGGCTTAAATTCTTCCATCTTGTGACCCATTGTGTTAAAAAGTCTTAAACTCATACGAAAACCTCTTTTAAAATCAATTTGACTCAGAATAACGCAAACCGCACTGAAATTCAATTATAATATCAATATGGGCGCATCCCTCACTTCGTTCGGGTCGGCAGTTCCGCTGCCCGCTAACGCTTGGTCTCCGTTCAGTCCGCTCCGCGTCCTTCTCTCCGCCTTGCCTGCGGCAACAGCTCCATTGCCTTGCGCGTGGCAGTCATTAAAAATCTATGAAACACAAAATTCTTCCATTGTTGCATTACGTATAATAGTATATAATTACAATATGAACGAAATTCAGAAAAAATTAGAAGATTTTGTGAAGGTAAATGATTTCAAAGGTTGTGTAAAATTCGATGAACCTATGGCTCCTCGTACAACTTTTAAGATTGGCGGAAACGCTGCCGTTTATGCCGAACCAGATGAACTCATGGATTTTATTCGTCTTCTTCAGTTTTTACGTTCGGAAAACATTCGCTTTTATCTCGTTGGCGGAGCAAGCAACATTGTTTTTTGCGATGAGGAATTTATGGGAGTTGTTATTTCAACTTTACGGTTGAATAAGATTTCTTCTGCTGATATTTCTGAAAATGAAGTTCTGGTAACCTGCGGGACAGGGACTACAATGGCTCAGCTGGTTAATTTTTGCGTAAAAAACCGTCTTGAAGGTTTGCAGACTTTTGCGGGGCTGCCGGGAACTATTGGCGGAGCACTTTTTATGAATGCCCGCTGTTTTGATGTTTCCATCTGCGAAAGTTTTGTAAGCGCAAATTATCTGGAACTTGACGATTTTACCTGTTACGAAATTGGATATTTTCCTGACGAATGGGATTATAAGGTTTCGCCATTCCAGAATTCTTCCAAGCTGATTCTTGATGCAAAGCTTCGTTTGAAAAAATCGGACAAATCAGAAGAACAGCTTCTGGAAGAGTGTAAAAAATATATTGAAGAGCGAAAATCTAAAGGGCATTTTAACTATCCAAGTGCGGGTAGTGTTTTCCGCAACAACAGAAATTTTGGAGCGCCCAGCGGAAAACTTATTGATGAGTGCGGTCTTAAGGGTAAACAGATTGGAAATGCTCAGATTGCGCCATTTCATGGAAATTTTATAATAAATCTTGGTGGCGCAACGCAGAAAGACGTAAAAAAACTAGTTGAATTAACCGTTAAAGAAATAAAGGAAAAAAAAGGTTTTATTCTAGAACCGGAAATTATCTTTGTAGAGTAGTTCATTAAATGAGTCAAAGATTGCAAAGGAAAGGTGGTCAGATTGTTACAGTTACAAATCGTAAATTTTAGAAAAGATTCGTATATTCTTGTTGAAGGCAAAGAGAATACTGACCGCTTTTATATTATTCAGTCTGGAAAAGTCAGAACTTTTAAAGCAAATGATCCGTCGGGAGCTTCTGTTAAGATTTTAGGACCAGGGGACTTTGTTGGTGTTATTTCCTGTATGTCTGGTCATACTCAGATTGAAAATGCAATTGCCATGGCAGATACAAGATGTATTTCTGTAAGAAAAGACCAGTATCCGGAATTGATAGAGAAAAACACTCCGATTGCCTTGAAAATCATTCGCACGTTTGCAAACAGAACCCGCATAATGAATGAACTGATTACAAAACCAGTAGCAAGTATAAACGCTTCTGAAACCCCTGAGCATATTTTTGAAGTTGCCAGATATTATGACAAGGTTGGCGCATATCCAATCGCTTTGTACGCATATTATCACTATATGAAGGAATGTCGGACTGGGCGATATCTTGAAGATGCAAGACAGCGATTTAAAGCAGTAAGTATTATGTCTTCATTCCGAAATTTTGAACCAGAGCCTGATTTAGCCCGTTCTTACAATAAGGGAGAAATGATTTTTTCTGAAAGTCAGACTGGTGGTGATATGTATGTAATTCAGGATGGCGAGGTTGCAATTACAAAAGTAAGCGACGGAAATGAAATGATACTTGCTGTCCTGAAACGAGGCGATATGTTTGGTGAAATGGCATTGCTGGAAAACAAACCACGCTCTGCCAGTGCAATTGCTCATGGAAACTGCAGGCTGCTTGTAATCAACCGCCACAACTTTAATCATATGGTAACAACTCAGCCTCAGCTGATTGCCCGTCTTACTACAACATTTGCAGAACGATTATGGACCTCGTATCGGCAGCTGGACAATACAAATATAGTAAATCCTCTTCATAAAATGGTGGACATGCTTGCTTTGCAGGCAGAAAAAACAAAGAAATTTTCAGGCAGCTTTCAGACAGAATTGTCACCTACAGATTTGGCAAATATGTGCGGTATACCTTTAAAGCTTCATACTCCTGTAATTGTGCAGTTTTCTACAGAAAAATGTGCCCGCATAAATATGGACAAAATTTTCATTCCTGATTGTGCAGAACTTCTTAAGCAGGCTGCTTTTTACAGAAAAATGAGTGCCACTGGAGACAAAAAAAATAGTTTATGAAAAAGATAGCTTCAGTTCTAATTTTTCTGTTTGTTACGTTTATAGCTTTCTCAGAATCTGTTCCCAATGGTTATGGCGGAGTAGAGTTGGGAATGACTTTTGAGCAGGTAAAGAAAGCTCTTAGAGATAATCTTGATTTTGGCTATCGTGGTGAACGGGATGTTTCTCTTTTGCCAGGAGAAAACCGCATTCTTATAGAAACTGATACTTCAACATTTGCCGGTTTTTCATATCTTGACCGCTGCTGGTTTCAGTTTTATAACGAAAAGCTTTATATCATAACAATCAATATTAATCGGGAAAAAATGGATCATTTCAGTATTTTTGATTCGTTATGCAAAAAATACGGAACTCCACAGTCTGTCAGTCCGGAAAAGTCAGTCTGGCAGAGTGAAACTGTAACTATGAGTCTGGAACGTCCGCTTACGTTAAAGTACGTTGACCAGAAAGTATTTGATGAACTGCAGAATAAATCAAAGGTAAGCCCATCTGGAACTGAACAGACCCGTGAAATGTTTTTAAAAGGACTTTGATTATGTTTAACCGAAGAATTTTAATTATTTCGTTAATTTTCTGTATTTTTGCCCTTGGAGCTTCCTGCAGAAATTCAAATCTTGAGAAGAAAACTCTTACGCTTTGCAAGGCGGATGGAACAGAGCTGTCTGTAAAAGCTGAGCTTGCTGTAAAACCAGAAGACCGCAATTTTGGCTTTATGGAAAGAAAAAATATTCCAGACGGAACAGGAATGCTCTTTATTTTTGAATACGACCAGATTTTAAGTTTTTGGATGAAAAATACTCCAACACCTTTGTCTATTGCGTTCATCACAAAAGACGGCAAAATCAAAGATATTTTTGATATGCAGCCCTTCAGCACTGCAAGTAAAACAAGCACTGGCTATGTTCGTTACGCATTAGAAGTGCCACAGGGCTGGTATAAGAAAAATGGTATCAAGACAGGTGATGTGCTTAAAATTGATTTTTGACCAGAACTTTAGCCGGCAGTTTCAAGTTTTGCAAGTTCAGTAACTGCAATCTGATCGTTTGGATTAAATTCCAAGACGGCAGTAAAATACTTTTGAGCTTCCTGTTTATTTCCTTCCTTGAGATTTAAAAATCCAAGATTTGAAATTATTTTTGTATCTTCTGGAGAAATTGAAAGTGCTTTCATCAGTGATTTTTTTGCTTCTGGAATATTGTTAAGTTCCATGTGGCAGATTGCAAGCTCGTTGTAAGTGTCAGAATTCTGGTCACCACCACATGAAATTGCCTGATTGAACGCATTCATTGCGTCTTCATAGCGGCGAAGCTTTCGCAATCCCCAGCCAAGCAAAAACCATGCGTTCCATACTTTTTGGTTATTCATAAGGAATTTACGGATTTTATCAAGACCTTCTTCTTCTTTTCCTGTAGAGATAAGTCTGTAGGCCTGAGCGAATGCTGCATCGTCCATGTTTTCATTGGAAATTTTGTTTACGATTTCCTGAGCCCGTTCCTGACGGTACCGGGCATTTTCGTCCATGTCTTCATCTTTTGCATCACAGGTAAGGGCAAGGTATGTTTCAAAAGCGCCTTTTGCTTCGTGGTAATCGTGCTGTTTAAGATAGAAGAAACCTGCATTGAAGAAAGCATCTGGAATTGCAGGTTCTGCGTTCATTGCATCCTTGTAATATTCAAGAGCGTCATTGTCGTAAGCATCTGCATCATCGTGAAGACCAGAACGACGGTAACTTTCTGCCCTCTGATCAAGGAACAGCGCAAAATTAAGAGTAATGGCTTTGTCTTCAGGGTCAATTCCTTTTAATGTAAGGAAAAGTTCTTCTGCAAAATCCCAGTCTTCGTTTTTTGTTTTTATGATTGCGGCTTCTGTTAATTCTTTCTTGATATTAGGCTTAGCCTGCATGATGATTGAACGGTAATATTCAAGGTGTTCATTGTGCTTGTCGTAGGCAAGCACTGTAAGAATACCAGCCAGAACCTGTTCAGGCTGAATATCGTTCATGTCAAAATCATTTGGGTCGCCTTCTGTTTTTTTCTGTACAGGAAGAGGAACAGAAGTGTCTATTTTCATGGCAGCATCAGAAAATTTATAGTTTTCTGGCAAATTAATAAAGTATATAGTTTCTAGTGGACTTGCTGGATTCATAAAATTTCTGATGTCCTTTAATATTAAGAATTTTGTGCTGGCTGTTCAGTCTGAACTGGTGAAGCAGTTGATTCAGATGCAGCGTTTTCTGCTGTTGCAGCAGTTTCTGCAGTATTTCCTGCTGTCTGTGGTTGTGCATTTTCTGCAGTTGCATTGCTGGCTGCAGCTGCTTCTGCTGTATCAGCTGATTGCGCTGCCTGCTGTTCTTCTGCAGGTTTTGATTTTTCGTCAGTCTGTTCTGCATCTGGATCCTTGCGCACTTTGCGAGTAGCTTCAATAGGATCAACTTTTTTGATTGTATTAGCTGCCGCAACATCAAGCATTTTCTTTCTTGTTGTGGAAAGGTACTCGTTAATGCGGATTTTATATGACAGTGGAACTTGATTTTCATCAAATTTGATTCCAACTGCTGCCAGATCCTGACGGTTTTCCACCGGCTCAGAAGTTACGATAGTTCCTTTTACATCTACAACTTGGTCTGGATCAGAGAACATGAAACGTGTAACACAATCTTTGTTCTGAAGGAATTTTGGAATACCCATAAGAACTACTTTTACACCAGAGAATGAAAGATTCCAGAGAATACACCTTCGAGGAATATTTTGAATGTAAATGATAGTTTCTTTTTTATCAATTCCTAACGCACGTTTTGTATCTGCGTTGATTACGATTCTGTCTTCTTTTCGATGAGTGAAATTGTCGTCTGCAGCAAGAAGTGTTCCGAGTTTATAAATAAGGTCATCCGGCGGACGTTGTGTAAAAGACAGAGTAATAACAGCCAGATCATGAGAATTCATGTATGGAGTAACGTCTGTTACCCGGCAAGTTACAAAGAAAACAAGAGGCGAACCATCAGGCTCTGTAAAACCATAACGTAAGCTGACAGGCGGAGCATCTTTTTTTGTGATGGTTGTAAACGCCCCACCTGCAGTTCCGACAATAATCTTAGCCTGCTGGAATGAGGTAGAGTTAATGATACAAGGCCATTGAGAACCCGCACATTTTACATAAATCTGGCGGGGATCAATGCGAAGTGTGCGCATTATATCCTTTGTGAAGACCAGCTCGTTTTCCCTATAACGGTTGTAGTATTCATTGATAAGCTGGTTTGTTGCAATCGACATCATGATTTTTTAATTTTATCCTTTAAGGTAGTATTCGTCAATTTAATTATTTCATTATTTTGAAAGTTTCTATTTTGCAGGTTTCAGACCAAAAATCGCAGCTACTTTACGTAACGGAATGTTATAAAATACGTTTTTTTTGTTTATAGTCATCTGAGAGGAAGACCCGCCGTCGAATTCCATTGCAGATTCAACATTTAGATTTGCAAAAATTTTTGCACAGTCATGATATGAGAGTTTTTTTCCCACAAAAAGATACAAGGTTTTTCCATTGTCAGAAACAGCTGCTGCACTGCGAACATCCTTTATTTCTTTGAAGTCGTAGAATTTACCATTGCGGTAGATTGTAAAAAAGCCGCCAAAGGCATGAACAGGATTTTTATCTGATAGTTCAGACTGACTGTCAAAGATTTCTGCCCGTAAAGTTCCATTTTCTTCTATAAAGAATGCAATTGCACAATATTTAGATTTAATTTCTGAATATTCAGTGTAATTTTCACGACAAATGCCAATTGGTTTTAGTTTTGAAAAAGGCAGTTTGGAGCGGGAGATAAAAGGAGTTGTGTTTATTGCTACGATGGAATCGTTTTTTTTTGCAAATTTTTTTACTGATTCAGGTTTTACCCACTCACTGGATCTAGGATATGAATCAATCTGCCATTTTGTGTTCAAATCGATTTTTACAATATGATAATCAATTTTTCCAGATTTATAGTCGTACTGCTGCACATCTGGTGCAATCTGCCTCCAGATAACAGGATTTTCTGATTCCAGTTCGGGTGGCAGATATGAAGTGTTTTTTTGCAGAGAAACACAGGAAGAGAAGAAAAATGCAAATATTGCTGTACATGGCAGCAGAAAAAATCTTTTAAAATTCATCGTTGATTAATTATGTCAGAAAAATCTGAATGTTGGAAAATCTTCCGTATTGTCTTTTATTTCTTCAAAATAATCTGGCTGGTAGTATCCGGTTGTAAGCTGATATTCCGTAATTTCGTCTGGTTTGGAAACATCATTCAGGTTAGTTCTTATGTATCTTTGTACGGCATATCTGAGTTTTGTGGAACTTAATTTTTGTATGGGTTCATAATAAAAAACTCTGTCAGAAATTTTATAGCGGATTCCTTTTTCCCGCAAATAATCGACGGAAAGATCTGTACCGTTTTTTGGCTTTCCCAGTTTTCTGGAAATAGCGGGGTCAAAGTTCTTTTTACGCTCTGTTTCTATGACGGCGCATAATTTATTATCTCGGAATTGAAATTCAATGTAGTCAAATGGAGAAGTTTCGTTTTCTTTCCAGCTTAATTTATAGCAGGTAACGCCAAAATGACTGAAATTACATCTGTTGTAACTGTAACGGTTATTGTTCTTTTTTATCCATTCCTGAACATGGTTTTCTGATGTTCCCCAAAGAATTTCATGCCATCCGGAGTTAATCCTTGTTGTCTGAATGATAACCAGTGCAGGTGTTAAAATTGCGAAAAAAATCAGAATTGAAAGGAAAATTATAGCAGAACGCTTTGTCATTTATTGCCTCGCTCTACAAGTTCTTTTGAATCTTTCAATTTTTTTAGCTCTGAAAATTCTTCCTGAGCCATAAGCTGAAGATTGTTATATTTTCCAAGAAAAAAGTTCAAATCTAGCAGCAGATTGTGACGATTAAAACTATCAAAGCAAAATTCAAGATAAAAGCCGCAGGTTGCTGTTATCATTGCTACAAATCCCCAGGGACCAAGAGTACTGTTTACAAAATTTATATTCTTGAACATGGAAACTAGTACAAAAAGAATCATAAGAATTTTGGCAATTGATTGGACTCCAAAAATCATTCCTGCGATTGTAATGGCTGTGAAAATTGTGACTGCAATATTTGCCTGCAGGTTTTGTAGAATTGTGGAAGTTCCGTTGTTTGGGAAAACGAAAATCTTAACCAGCATTGTAAAGAACAGTGTGTGAACGATGATGCTGAAAATATTCATTGCTGTGTAAAGTCCAGGATTTTCTTTTTCTGTTTTTTCTGATTTTGGAATAGTTACGGATAAAATGCCCCTTATCTGGAGGATTGTGATTACTAGTAGTGCAATCAGTCCGCTGATTAAGTCTGGGGTTTGCTGGGCTGCTATTGTCTGGTTTTTTGAAATGCCAAGAACGGTTAATAGTTCTCCCCATATATTGTTAAAGAATGGCGTCTGTATGTTTGCTTTTGACGGCAGCATAAAGAGCCAGGAGGAAATCCATAAAAGTGTAAGACCTGTAAGTCTGTAAAAATCGATTATTTTGTACCAGGGGCGTTTCACACTATAATAATATAGTAGAAATATGAAAAATGCCAATTGTTTTGCATTGTATAAAATTGATTTTACTTCCAGCTAGAACGAGGTTTTCAAAAACAGTGGAAATCTTTTGATTTTTTTACTGGCATGCGCCAAAAGCTACTGAATATGATATAATACGATTATGGCTATGAAAGATAATGAGAAAGATTCCCTGTTCAGCATGGCACGCAGTCTTAGAGAACCGCTGGCAGCCAGAATGAGACCTAGGAATCTTGATGAATATATTGGACAGGATCACATCGTAGGAAAGGGCAGGCTTTTGCGGCGGGCAATTGCTGCAGATCAGCTTACGTCCGTAATTTTTTATGGACCGCCAGGAAGCGGTAAGACAACCCTGGCTCGTGTAATTGCAAATCACACAAAATCTAATTTCATTACTCTTAATGCAGTTCTTACAGGTGTCGCTGATATACGAGAATCCATCAAGAACGCGGAGGATTATTTTAATCTTTATAGTCGTCGCACAATTCTGTTTGTAGACGAAGTTCACCGCTGGAATAAAAGCCAGCAGGATGCCCTTTTGCCCTGGGTAGAAAACGGAACAATAATTCTTATTGGGGCAACAACTGAAAATCCATTTTTTGAAGTAAATAAAGCTCTTGTTAGCCGTTCCCGGGTTTTTCAGTTAAAACCGCTTACTTACAATGATTTGATGAATGCTGCCCAAATGGCAATTGAAGATAAAGAGCGTGGATATGGCCGCTGGCACATTGAATTTGAAGAGGGCGCTCTTGAACATCTTGTGGAAACTGCAAATGGTGATGCCCGCTCCCTTTTAAATGCACTTGAGCTTGCAGTAGAAACTACACCAGAAAAATGGGATCCTGAAGCACAAGTCCCTGTTCCTGCATACGGTTCAACTATCTATGTTTCTAAAGAGGCAGCAGAAGAGTCAATTCAGAAGAAGGTTGTGCTTTATGATAGAGATGGTGACTACCATTACGACATTATAAGCGCATTTATAAAATCCTTGCGGGGCAGAGATCCTGATGCGGCATGTTACTGGCTTGCACGCATGGTAAGTGCAGGTGAAGATCCCCATTTTATTTTCAGAAGAATGTTGATTTCCGCCTGTGAAGATACAGGACTTGCAGATCCAAACGCAATTTCTGTGGTGGAAAGCTGTGCCAGGGCGTTTGACAGGGTGGGACTTCCTGAAGGACGATATTTTCTTGCTCATGCGGCATTGTATTTGTCTACTGCGCCAAAATCTAATTCCAGCATGGCATTTTTTGATGCACTTTCTGCAGTTGAAAAAGAAAATGCAGAGGTGCCAAACCACCTTAGGGATTCCAGTCGGGATGCAGAAGGCTTTGGTCACGGTTCAGGATATCTGTATCCTCATGCGTATCGCGATCACTGGGTTGCCCAGCAGTATTTGCCAGATACATTGATGGGCCGCGTTTTTTACACTCCAAGTACTCAGGGCTATGAAAAAGAAATCCGCCAGGGAGTTTTGAGCCGCCGTGAACTGCAGATTGCAGCAATTCTTGAAAAGCAGAATCAGCCGGAAGATTTGAATGGAGCAGCTGTTACTGGCAGCCGCAACATTCTTGATGATTTAAAAGTCATGGGCGAAGCAGAACGTTCGGCTACAGCAAAAAGCTGCGCTATGCCATCAGAAGGAAAAAGTGAATTTGGAGCAAATCCTTTGAACGAATGGTGGGTTGCAGATCATTTTAAAACTGAAGGACCAGGCGAAAACCTTACGTTCAGTCCTGTGGATGGGGCAAGGGAAACAGCTCTTGATAAAGCAGACAGGCAATGGCGTAACCGTCTTGATTCAAACAGAGCAGAAGTTCTTCTGAACATCCGCGATACAATGATTTCAATGGCGGAACTTTTACGTCATCACAGAAGTCTTGTGTGGAACGCAGATGATGGTCTTTTGCTTTGGGAAGTATGCCGCAAAACCCCGGAAGGAGTAACCTGTGGCTTGTGCCGCAGCGAAAAAGGAATGCAGATTCTTGAGCAGTATTGCCGCACTTTAGGCGATCTGGATAAACCGATTTTGCAATTCAGACCGGAAAGTTCAGCCGCCGATTTTATGATGCCAAAGAATTTCAGGGATTTAATCTACAAATTCCAGTTCAAAGGTGCAATCTTTGACAGAGTTTTTTTCAGAGATCCATTTGTTTCGCAAGACTCTATTGTTGCACTGGCAGAAAGCTTTAAGGAAATGATTTTTCCGGAAGAAAAAAGAGGCTTTGGCTTTACCGGAGAAAGCGACGAAGCAGAGCCGTCAGAACAGCAGTTCAATTATGATAATGAAACTGTGCGGGGCGACGAAGACAGAAATCAGAAGGAATACAAAGCGGAATCTCCTCTGGCAGAAGGCTGGCGGCTTATAATTTCACAGAAAATTCCTTGTGGCGGCCAGCACATAAGTCAGCTGATTCGTTCGCAAATCCTTAGTTCCGCCAGCATAGAACCTTATGCACAAATTTTAGACCGAATGGAAGCCGCAGAACGGGAATTCTTTGGAAACCTGGAAAATCCGCTTTTCAGCTGGAATGAACTTACAGTCTGCGATAAATTCCGCAGTGCAGGCTTTAAGGTAAAAAGCGTTGTTCAGGTCATCAGCGAAAAACGCCGCATAAGCCAGGCAGAAATTCGCCGCTGGTTTGATACAGAAACAAGCGCTTACGGACGAGCCATGATTTCTGCAGCAGGTCAGACAGACTTGCAAAAGCTGGTGATGCTCCTTGAAAACGCATCCCAGAATCAGATTTTTACCTGGCAAAGTCTGGCAGGCTTTTTCTGCATTTCTGCGGATTAAAAATTCACTGGTAGGACTTGCGTAATGTTCAAATTCATATTGAAACGTGTTTCTTAAAATTGTATAATTATGAAAAACTTTTAAAAACTTTTGAATAAATATGCAATTTTATTCAATTTTTTGATGGAGGCCGCTTTATTATGGATACTAGTGCAAATAATCTTTTTATTGGAAGACTTTCCGTTCTTGCTGAACGCAACGACCCGATTAATCCAGACCTCTACCAGAAGTTTGACGTAAAGCGTGGACTAAGAAACGCAAACGGAACAGGTGTTCTTGTAGGTCTTACTCGTATTGGTGATGTAGTTGGTTATGATATTGGACCAAACGGCGAAAAAATTCCGATTCCAGGACGTCTTTTGTACCGCGGTTACGATGTTGTAGACCTTATCCGTGACGCAGAAGCAAACAGCGATTACTGTTTTGAACAATGCGCGTATCTTTTGCTTTTTGGTGAACTGCCAACAAAACGAGATCTTGACGAATTCCGCAATTTTATTGGTCAGTGCCGTGTGCTTCCTCCAAACTTTACAGAAGACATGATTATGAAAGCTCCTTCTCAGGACATAATGAACAAGCTTGCCCGCGGAGTTCTCGCTTCTTATTCTTATGACCCTGATCCGGAAGACCGCTCAGTTGCAAATGTTCTGCGTCAGTGTATTGAACTGATTGCCCGTTTTTCAACACTTTCTGCTTACGGTTATCAGGCTTTGCGCCGCTATTTCCAGAATCAGAGTATGTACATTCATAATCCTATTCCAGGCATTTCAACAGCAGAAAACTTTTTGTATTTGATTCGCTCGGACGGACAGTATACACTCCTTGAAGCTCAGACTCTTGATCTTGCGCTGATTCTTCATGCAGAACATGGTGGTGGTAACAACTCTTCATTGACAGTTCACGTTGTTTCATCCGCAGATACAGACACTTATTCTGCAATAGCAGCTGCCGTTGGTTCTCTAAAAGGTCGCCGTCATGGTGGTGCAAACATCCGCGTTGTAGAAATGATGGACGAAATCAAGGCTTATCTTAAGGACTGGACTGATGAAAAAGCCCTTAAAGATTATCTTTACAAAATTGCCCGCAAAGAAGCCTTTGACCACAGCGGAAAAATTTACGGTATGGGTCACGCAGTTTACACAATCAGCGACCCTCGTGCACTTTTGCTCCGTGAAAAAGCACGCGCACTTGCAATCGAAAAAGGCTGTCTTGAAGAATACAATCTTTACCGCATGGTTGAAGAATTGGCACCTCAGATTATCATGGATGTTCATCATTCAGACAAGCAGATCTGTGCAAACGTTGACTTGTATTCAGGTTTTGTTTATACAATGCTGGGAATTCCCCGGGAACTTTTTACTCCGATTTTTGCTATTTCCCGAATTGTCGGCTGGTCAGCTCACCGCATAGAAGAAATTGTTGCAGGCGGCCGAATTTTCCGTCCGGCATACAAGAACATCTGCGAGCCTCGTGAATACATTCCAATTGACAAGCGCTAGGTAAAATAAAAAAGGGCGGAGCCCGTCGCTCAAGCCTGGCGGCTTTCGCTTAGCAGAATGCTTGCCTGTGGCAATCATTCTGCCGTAGCCATAAAAAGGGCGGAGCACCGCCCTTCGCCTGCACTTCGTTGCAGGCTACCCCACCCAACGGGGGAATCCCCCGTAACGCCCCCTTTTTTTATCTTGCATTTTTTTATAAAATCATTTCCATGAGTATCCAGCGAATAGATAAAATTTTAAGCCACGAAGGCTTTGGCACACGAAAAGGCGTAAAGAAGCTTCTTAGAGTTTCAGAAGTTCTGGTGAATGGTCAGTGGGTTACAGATTCAGGTTTTTCTGTAAATCCAGATAAGGACGAAATTTCAGTTGACGGCGAAATTCTGAACATCAAAAAAAATCTATACATAATGATGAATAAAGACCGCGGTTATGTAAGTGCCAATAAAGACGGGCAGCATCCAACCGTTTTTGACTGTCTTGATGATGAATACAGAACGGCATATCTTCAGGAAAATCTTCATCTTGTTGGCCGCCTGGATATGGATACGGAAGGGCTTTTGCTTTTTACAACCGACGGAAAATTCATTCACCGTGCAACAGCGCCAAAAACTCATCTGCCAAAAAGTTATCTGGTTCGCCTTGCTCACCCGGAAAGCGAAGAAAACCGCAAAGCAATAGAAGAAAGATTTAAAGCTGGAATCCGCATACCATCAGAAGACAGCGAACCAGAAGCCGACTGTAAGCCAATCGAGTCCCTTGCATGGAACAGCGATACAGAATGCGTTCTTACAATCACGGAAGGAAAATATCATCAGGTAAAGCGCATGTTCCGCGCTGTTGCAAATGAAGTCGTATACCTTAAACGTCTTTCAATCGGCTCCTTAAGCCTGGATGATTCCCTCGCCCTGGGCGAATACCGCGAACTTACAGATGAGGAAGTGGAAGGACTGCTGGATATTCAACCTTAAATATGAGTTTAGTTTTTCTAAGGTACTGTTCCATTCAGCTATAGATGTTTAATACTCCGCTTCAATCCGTTTTATTTCATCATACAAAAACTGGTTTGCGGGGGTTTTGATTCCGTGCTTTTGGGCAAGGGAAAGGACTGTACCGGCGAACATTTCCAGTTCGCTTTTGCGGCGGGTTTTTCGGTCCTGGGCCATGGAAGGGTAGCCTTTCTGATCAAAGGATTTTAGGATTTCTATCCATTTCTGGATGTCTTCTGGATTTATGTTTACGCCTTCCAGTTTTGAAAGTTCAATGACTTCCTGCATTGCGGCAATAAATGTGTCGTAAGGTTTGCCAGGTGCCAGAGTTTCTCCGTAGTTTGTGTCAAAGGCGGCGCAGGTCTGGTTTATGCCCACGTTCAGCATCCATTTTGTCCAGATGCGGTACAAGATGTTTGCTTCTGTTCTGTACGGCAATTTGATGCGGTCAAAATAGGCGGTAACAGAATCAAGGTTTTCGGAATTCTGCTGTGGAAGGTGTCCTATGCAAAGAACGCCTTTTTTTGTGTAGTGAAGGTTTCCGTCTTCCCGCATGGCATCCATTTCCTGGGCAACTGTGTAAATCATTTTTTCATGGCCAAAACGGTTTCCGATTATTTCTTCGCTGGAAATTCCGTTCATTACGGACATTATGATTGTGTCTGGGCCAACGCAGTTTTTCATTGTTTCTAGTGCGCTTTCCAGAGCATTGAATTTTACGGCTACAATAATCAAATCGAATGTTTCTTTTATTGAAGATTTTTGCATTGGCGGTAAAAACTCTTTTCCGTTGCATGTAAACCGGCGGCTTTTGTAGCGTTCAAAACGGTCATCGTCAAGAATAAAGCTTACGGCATTATTTTCGCCGGCATTTGCAATGTGTTCGCCATATAAAAGTCCAAGGGCGCCCATTCCTATTATTGCTGTTCGTTTGATTTGTTTCATGAATTAAGCCTCCCGATTATTGTAATGCAGAAAATTGATTTATTATAGTTCTATTTGCATTGTTAAAATACTGCCAGTCAGGAAGAGGCTTGCAAAATGCGAACTGATTGTATTTTTGAAAAAAAACTGCGCCAAGGATGGAGTGGTTTTGCGCAGCAAAAGGCGGAGCGGAATGTAGTGGAGCGGAGACCGAGCGTTAGCGGGCCACGGAACCCGCTTTGCAATTAAATTTCGCGCCATAATTGAATATAACCTGTTATTCAGGTAAAATAAGCGTAATATTTCTTTCATGAGGTTAGTGTAATGACAGATATTGAAATCGCTCAGAAAAATGTGATGATTCCAGTTGCAGATGTTGCTGCAAAGATTGGAATTAAGCCGGAAGACCTGGAAATGTATGGTCCATATAAAGCAAAGCTTACAATGAAAAAGCTTCGTGAATTTCAGGCAAAGGCTCAGGATGCTTCTAAGCGTGGCAAGCTTATTCTTGTAACTGCCATTACTCCAACTCCTGCTGGCGAAGGTAAATCAACTGTTTCTATTGGTTTGGGGGATGGTCTTCGCAAAATCGGTAAGAACGCAGTGATTGCTTTGCGTGAACCTTCTTTGGGACCTTGTTTTGGTGTAAAGGGTGGTGCCTGTGGTGGCGGATACGCTCAGATTGTTCCAATGGAAGACATTAACCTGCATTTTACCGGCGACTTGCATGCCATTTCTATTGCAAACAACCTGATTGCGGCTCTTGTTGATAACCACATTCAGCAGGGTAACGAGCTTGGAATTGATCCCCGCACTATTACCTGGAAGCGCTGTGTTGACTTGAACGACCGTCAGCTTCGCAATGTTATTTCTGGTCTTGGTAACCGCACAGACGGTACTCCTCGTGAAGACCACTTCTGCATTACAGTTGCTTCAGAAATTATGGCTATTCTTTGTCTTAGCCGTTCAATTTCAGAACTTAAAGAACGCATTTCTTCTATTATTATTGGAAAAAATTACAATAAAGAAAACGTTAAGTTTGGCGACCTTAAATGCACTGGTGCTGTTGTAGCTTTGCTTAAGGATGCCATCCGCCCAAATATTGTTCAGACTCTAGAAAAGAACCCGGTTTTTGTTCACGGTGGTCCTTTTGCAAATATCGCCCACGGATGTAACTCTGTGAACGCAACGCTTAGTGCTCTTGCTACTGGCGATTACGTTGTTACAGAAGCTGGTTTTGCCGCTGATCTTGGCGCAGAAAAGTTCATGGATATTAAGTGCCGTGTTGCTGGAATCGCTCCAAGCGCAGTTGTGATTGTTGCTACAATCCGCGCTCTTAAGATGCATGGTGGCGTTGCAAAAACTGAACTTTCTGCTCCAAATGTAGATGCTCTTAAAAAAGGTTTTGAAAACCTTAAGGCTCATATTGAAAATGTTGGCAAGTTCGGCGTTCCTGCTGTTGTTGCCGTAAACAAGTTCATTACAGATACAGACGAGGAAATTGCCACACTTCAGCAGCTTTGCAAGGATAACGGTTCTGTTGCCGTTCTGTGTGAAGGCTGGGGTAAAGGTGGCGATGGTGCAACTGAACTTGCAAAGGTTGTTGCAGAAGTTGCAGACAGCGGAAAGGCAAATTTCCACTACTTGTACGAAAGTGAACTTACTCTTGATAAAAAAATTGAAAAGATTGCTACAGAAATCTATCACGCTGATCATGTAGAGTTTCAGGGAACAGCTCTTAAGAAGCTTAAGGACTTTGAAGCAATGGGTTACGGAAATCTTCCAATCTGTGTTGCAAAAACTCAGAATTCTATCAGCCACGATCCAAAGCTTATTGGCGCTCCAAAGGGCTTTGTCTTCCCTGTTCGTGACGTTCAGCTTTACGCAGGTGCTGGCTTTGTAGTTGCTCTTGCCGGCGACATCATGACAATGCCTGGCCTTCCAAAGCATCCGGCAGCAATGGATATTGATGTTGATGACGACGGCGTAATCAGCGGATTGTTCTAATGAACGCACCCCGATGCCGATGCAAACATCGGGGTATTTAACCGTTTGCATGAATAAATTATTCGAAAAAAAAGAGGCTGTCCCAAAAGTAATGAGTGTAGCGCTCATAGAACCACTCGTCGAAATGACTGCTACACTAAATGTGGTGGTTTCGATAAACTCAACCACCGTAATGCAAACTTTTTGGACAGCCCCTTTTTTTGTATGATCCAGATGTGATTCGAACACACTACCTGCCGCTTAGGAGGCGGCCGCTCTATCCAGATGAGCTACAGGATCAAAAATAAATCACTGCAAATAAGGTAACGTGATTCGAACACACTACCTGCCAATTAGGTTAGTACAAAAAAAGCGAGCAGTGCGGAGCGTTTTTTGTACGTGTGAATAGAAAAAATGCGTAAGCATTTTTTCCTGCCTGAAGCTCTATCCAGATGAGCTACAGGATCAGATTAATTCATTATATACTTTTTTTAAATAATTACAAATCATAATATACACCGCGCTTTACAAGTCCTGCGAAACCGTCGGTTGTAACGTCTTTTGTTTCGCAACCATCGCTGTAATGGCACAGATAAGTTATTTCTTTTAAATCTTCTGTCAAAGTTTCTTTAAGTTCGTTGTAACTGGCATGAACTGCATTCTGACCAAACTGACAGTCATGGAAAATAGCTTCGATTTTGTATTCGGAACAAAGCCAGTCAATAAGTTCAGGGTCGCATTTGGAATCACTTGTGAAAATTACCTTGTCATCAATAAGAACTCCAACAGAATAATAACAATTATTCCAGTTGTTTTTTGATGAAAACAGATGTTTTGTTCGGAAAATCTTTAAATCAATGTTTCCAATACCAGCATGGTAAAATGGGCGGGGAGCTTTTTTTATTTTAACAGGCTTAATCTGCTCAAAATAATCATCAAAGTTCATATTCTGGCGGATACCTTCTTCGCCACGAATTGAAAGACCGCCTCTTAATGTATGATTCCAGAGAATTTTTTTGTATTCATCTGTCAAAATCATTTTAGGACGCTGCTTTGTAACGTACATATTCATAAGGGCAACTTCTTCAAGACCGCCCACATGATCAGCATGAGAATGAGTTATCAGAATATTTTTGATATCTGTAATATTGGAATTAAATTTTGAAAATGAAAAAGGACAGAGAGTTCCACAGTCAATAAGAATGTGATCGTTTCCCTTGATGACAATAACGTTATTCTGAAAATTTACTTTTGTAAAAGCACTGCCAGTACCTAAAAAGAAAAAACTAAGCTTGCCGTCATTAGTTAATTGTATGGCGTTGTTAAAATCTCTGATAGTCATTTCGATTCAGTATAGCATAATAAATATTTTTAGAATAGAATGTATGTATGAATTTACCAGCTATACAACATTTTGCTTTTGATAATTTCTGTTATCAGTTAACAGATGACGATTTGGAAATCAGCATCAACACAGGAAAAGATGTTGATAAGGTTTTTATAGTTGCAGGTGACCCTTTTGCAGCCGGAATCCTTGGTGGTGACTGGCAGTGGATCGGAAAGGAAACTGAAATTACAGAAAAAAAAGAACTTCAGAATCATTACAGATGGACAACAGTTCTTTCTCCGGAATTTAAGCGTGTTTCATATTATTTTAGGATTGTTTCCCTTGCAGATGGAAAAACGGAAGAAGTTTATTACACATATAACGGTCTTTTTACAAAAGAAGAATTTGAAAAGAACGGAAAAAAGCATGGTCGTTTTACATATCCATGGATGAATCCAATTGACACATGTAGAACTCCTTCCTGGGTAGAAAATACAGTCTGGTATCAGATTTTTCCAGCCCGTTTCTGCAGAGGAAAGACAGACTTTATTCCAGAAAATCTCCTGCCATGGGCAAAATTTGGCGAAGCTGTTCCAAGCGGGCGGGGCAAACCAGAACCTGTTTACGGCGGAAATATTCAGGGAATGATTGATAAACTAGATTATCTTCAGGAACTGGGAATTACAGGAATTTATACAACTCCACTTAATAAATCTTCCAGCCAGCATAAATACAATACTGACGATTATGAGCAGATTGCGCCAGATTTTGGTGATGCAGAAACAATGAAGGAATTTGTCCGCAAAGCCCATGAACATGGAATCCGCATCATGCTGGACGGCGTATTCAATCATTCCGGCTGGTTTTTTGATAAGTGGCAGGATGTATGGAAAAACCGCGAAAAATCTGAATATAAAGACTGGTTCATGATTAATGATTTTAACTTTGTTGAGCCGTCTTTCGGGTATGGAAAAGGCAATTCAGGAACTGGCAAGTTTTTTTCTTTTGCGTTTGTAGATTTCATGCCAAAATTGAACACTAATAATCCAGAAGTCCGCAAATACATCATTGATGTGTGCAAGATGTGGGTCAGAGAATATGATATTGACGGACTTCGCCTTGATGTTGCAAACGAAATTTCTCATGTATTCTGCCAGGAATTGAATGTCGCAATGAAATCTATGAAACCAGATTTTTACATTGTTGGCGAAATCTGGCACAATTCTCAGCCATGGCTCCGGGGTCAGGAATATGATTCAGTTATGAATTATCCGTTGCAGAACGCAATCGCAGATTTCTGCTGTACAGATGATATGACTGCAAAAGAATTTGAATACGCCATAAACCGCTGCTATTCAATGTATTACCGGCAGGTAAACCGTGTGCTTTTTAATCAGATGGACAGCCACGATACAATCAGAATTCTTAACCGTTGTGACGGAAATAAAGTTCGCGCCCGCCAGGCTCTTGCGCTTATGTTCGCAATGACAGGTTCTGTCTGCATCTATTACGGAACAGAAATCATGCTGGAAGGCAGTTTTGACCCGGATAACCGCCGCTGCATGCCTTGGAAAGAAATTGAAGAAGGCAGATTCAATGATGACATGGAATTCATGAAATCTCTGATTTCCCTCAGAAAAAATCACCCTGCAATGACAAGTTCAAGGTACGATTTTGTTTATGACGAATCAAATCCAGATGGTAAGGAAAGAACTGTAAAAATTCTGAAAACTGCTGAAGATAAAAGCGAAAAAATCTGCGTGGAAATCAACAGTAAGATGACAGAGACTTCTTGCCACAAAGAAAATATTCTCTTCAATGAAGAAGGTATATTAATCTATCGCGTGGAATAACTCATCTCTTTCGCATAGTAAAGGAGATGACCATAAAGCCAATCATAAGGGCAATCACGTAAAAAAGCGCAAGAAAATGAAAAATCTGCGGAAACACTTTAGTCATGATTCCGCAGAAAATCGTTAGAGCGCCAATTCCTGTTGCCACCTGACCACAAAGTCTGCCGCTGTACTCCGCAAGTCTGCGGCTCTCTTCATCTTTACGGCTTTCCTTTAAAGAATTCAAAAATCCTTCAGACATAAAATAAAAGCCGCAAACCATAAAAACAAGGCCTGCTGCGGCAAAGCAGATTAGAACTACAAGAGCTTTTTCGTCTGTCAAAATCATTTGTAAAGTTTTCCTTTCTGAATAAAATCCATTCCAGCCATCTGACGGCGGGTAGGCTTAACGTGTTTTTTTACTTCTTCATAAACGTCCTTGCTTTTAGGAGCAGCAGAATTTCTGTTTCCGCCTCGCCTGCCATTTTTTTCATGACGAGCGCCAGATTCAAAATCATTTTTGCCGTTCCATACCGCAGACACATTACCAGAATCTTCTTTTACAGTAGAAAGCCATTCTGCAGGTTCTGGAATTTCAAATTTCATGTGCTGACCAGTGTAAGGATGGTCAAATTCCAAAGTGCGTGCATGCAGAGCAAGCCGGCCAAATGGGTTAGTTTTTGCACGGTAATTTTCGTCCCCGGCAAGAGGGTATCCTTTGCTGGAAAGGTGTGCTCTTATCTGATTTTTTCGCCCGGTATCAAGACTAAGTTCAAAAAGCGTATGGAATTTTCCCGATGCAATGATTCTGTAATGAGTTCGGGCAGTAATAGTTTTGAATTCCGCCTTGCCGTTTTTTACCCAAAGATTTTTTGCGTAAACAGATTTTTCCGCCCCGTATCTGTCAGCGTTCTTAACGGCTTTTTTCGCATTTTCCTGATCAGGCAAATCTCCGGCTTTTGGCACAAAACCAATGTTGTGCGCGTTGTACGCAATTTCATCATCAATGATGCCGCTGGCAGGCAGAAGAATGCCACTCTTAGGATTTTCCGCAACAGCATGATAAAGCCGCTCCGTTACCATTTTGTGCCAGCTGTCCATGATTTTTTTCTGGGCAGGCTCCGTCATTGCGAACATCATTACGCCGCTGGTATCTCTGTCCAGACGGTGAACAACAAAAGGTCTGTGATTGCTGGAATATGTTCCTTTTTTGCGCATAATCTGTTCAAGGACTTCAATGGCAGTTCTTGCGTGGCTTCCAGGATAAGGCACCGTCAGCATTCCGCTTGGCTTAAAAATGATGCAGAGGACCTCATCTTCGTAAAGTACGTCAATCTTTTCTTTTCCAAAATCAGCTTTATTTTCTTTTTTAAATACTGTACTAGCTTTAGGCATTTTTTAATCGTCCTCGTCTTCTTCGTCCATAACAAAATCGCTTTCCATATCGTCAAGAAGATCAAGAATCACCTCATATTCCTTTTCTCCTTCTACGCGGGCAGCTTCAGAAGTTCCGTCAATTATAAAAACTTCCGCATAGGCCTGAAGCATTTCGTAAACAAAAGAATAATCATCATCTGACAAATCATCCAGAGAGTCCACGTCCGTAATATCTGGCAAAATGTCTTCCATAATTTCCGCAGATTCCTTGCATTCTTCCGCAAGCACAAGACTGTCTTCATCCGAAAACTGATGATAATATTCGTATTCGTCTCTAAGCTCTGTCAGAATATTCTTAAGGGATTTCAATAAAATTTCGTCTTCATTCATAGAATCAACAATACAGCCAAAACGTAAATTTTTCCATCAAAATACACAATTTTTTCATATTCAATAGAAAAGGAGGGAGGCGCCCCTCCCTGCGCCTGCACTTCGTTGCAGGCTACCCACCCAGCGGGGACACCCCGCAACGCCCCGTGCTTTTTACGCATCAAAATAAGCATCTTGCCTAAATCTCATTGAATTTACTTTTTTCAGAAAGTAAAATATTTTTCATGAACAAAATGCTTATTTTACAGGCCTCTCCACGAAAAAACGGAAACGTGTGGCAGATGGCAGAAAAAATTGAAGAAGAATATAAATCACGCAATTTTCAGGTAGAAACCATAGACGTAACAAAAATGGCTTTTCACGATTGTATCGGCTGTATGAAATGCCGCTCCATCGGAAAATGTATTTTCAACGATGATGCAGAAACAGTCGGAAAAAAAATGGAGCAGGCTGATATAATCTGCGTTGCAAGTCCTGTGTGGTGGGGAAACATGCCTGGTCATTTAAAATCTCTTTTTGACCGAAATGTTTTCCGCATGATGGGCGAATCACCACTGGGAATTCCAAAACCCTTGATGAAAGGCAAAAAGGCAATTCTTATTTCCGCCTGCACAACCCCATTTCCTTTCAATTATTTGTGCGGCCAGACCACTGGCTTAAAACGGGCAGTAAAAGAAATTTTTAAATCCTCAGGAATCAAATTAGTAAAAGTGATTTCCCGCGGTGGCACAAAAAAGTGAAGCGGCGGAAAATTATTTTTTCTCAAGTCTATTAATCAAATCCGAAATCAATTTTAGATCCTTTTCAGAAAATCTGTTCAAGATTTTAGAAATTGACATGACTTCGGGTTTTAAGTTGTCTAAAGTAACCGTATTTCCAGTAACAAGATATTCAACGCTCACATTTAATGCCTGCGCAATTTTTACCGCAGCATCAGCAAGAGGTGCAGAACATTTCTCCGCAAGATAATGATCCAAAGTTCCTTTCGGAATGCCAGTCATTTCTGCAAGTTCCTTTACTTTTATATCCTGATATTTTAATTCGTCTTTTAAATTTTCCTTAAACCCCATGACTGCAATTTTTATTCATTTTTGATTAATTATGTAAAAATGTATACAAACTTGCATAAATATGATAATTTATTAATCAAATTTGTTTATTTATCAAATAAATTAATCAATTATTTTAATATAGGGGTATTAAAATGACAAAAAAATTAAAGCTTTTATTGTGTTTATCAGCTTTTGCTGTTTGTACTTCACTGGCTTCTGCTGATACTTTTTCAGATTTGATATCAAATTTAAATTCATTGATGAAAAAATCAAAACCTGCAACTGGAAATATTCCAGAAGGCAAAGAAATTCTTCCAATTATTTATGGGTATACAAGCAGTAAATATGATAATGGAAAGGTTGGATTGCTGGGCATAGATATAGAAAATAAATCGTATTTAATTTCTCAGGTATCATATTTTAAAGGACCGCTGAATGTAAAAATGAGACAGGACTCATACATTCATATTTTAGAAGAAGATGGAAAATTTTCAGTAAGTACATTGAAGTCTATTGTTTATAGTGTTGATAAAGAAGGAAAACCTAAATCCGCAGGAACAGAATATCTTAATGCATCTTTAACAAAAATAAATAAAGACTTTGTACTCTATTTTGAAAAACTGTTTGAAATGACTGATGCAGAATATGAATCATTAAGAGAATATGCATATACAAGTCCAGAGATTATTAATGCAGTTGTTTCTAAAGCAACAAATAAATTAAAAGCAAAAATGTGGTTAAAGAATAATCCTCCAGAAGGTCGCAAAACAAAATTAGATTTTACTGTAAATAATGTTGATGAAAGCAATAAAGATGGTTATGCATATAAGATATCAGGCACTATTTATACAATTGACGGCGATTCTTTTATTGTTGATTATTATTCAAATGATGATAAATATATTGAGCAAAAGTCAGGAGAATTCATTTCCGTTGAAGGTATTTTGGATGGTGTATCGTTCAACTCTCTTTTTAGCAGCATTACATACTTAGCTGTAAAAGAGGCTGCAAAGTAGAAAGTCTTTTTTTGTTCTAATTAGTTTTTTTAGTACAGCCCCTAGGGGAATCGAAGGGTTCCAGAATCACACATCCTGTGTGCTTCTTTCACCCCGTCTACGTTCATTTTGGGCAGCGTCCTGCTGCCCAATTTTCAAAATTGCTGCGCACTGCTCGCAATTTTGAAAAACATTCACTCCGCGGTTCGATTCCCCCAGGGATTTTTTTTTGCAAAAAAAAGACTCTCTGAATATCAGAAAGTCTTTTTTTGTTCTAATTAGGTTTTTTGTACAGCCCCTAGGGGAATCGAACCCCTGTTGACGGAATGAGAATCCGCTGTACTAGCCGTTATACGAAGGGGCCTAATATAGAAAATCCGTTAAAAAACAAGCCGAAAGGGTTGTTTTAGGATTTGCATAAAAAAAGCTGAACTTTTATAAGTTCAGCTTTAGTTCCCCAAGGAGGATTCGAACCCCCACAGTCAGAACCAGAATCTGAAGTGCTACCATTACACAATCGGGGAATGCAATGTTCCATTAATATACAGATTTACAAAAAACTTGTCAATAGAACTTTGCTTTTATTTCATAATTTTTTTATTATTTCAATGAATATTCTACAGTTGTTACAACACGCACGATTTTCTTTTCTTCAAGGCCAACTGCAGCGTTTTCTATGCTGAAAAGTCCCTGTGTGGCTCTTTTGATTTTTCCAACTTTGCTGTTGGAATCAGAAGCAAACTGTTCTGCGGCTTGACGGGCGTTTTTTGTTGCGGCGGCAATCATTTCTGGTTTTATGGCATTAAGACCTGTAAAATCAAAATTGATTCGGCTGTCGTATTCCTGGCTGATGGCAATTCCTTTTCCTGCCAGTGAAAGAGAATCTTTCTGAGCGTTTATAACTTCCTGAATTTTTGAAGAACGGATAAGAACAGTTTCTTTTGCAAGGTATGTGTAATTGATTCTGTCACGGTCAACATACGGATTTACAGAATTATCTGTAATGTTGGGAGCCTGGACTGTAAAATCAGATTCATCAAGATTGTGTTCTTTTAGATAAGCTGTAATGATTTCTGTTTTGGAAATGATATCTTTTTGAAGATCAGAAAGTTCATTGTTTCCAGTGTTAAAAGTCATTGGCCAGATTGCCAGATCTGCATCTACTTCTTTTTCGCACAAGCCGCGGACTGTAACGGAGCGGTCCTGATGAATGATTCCACGCATTCCAGTTGCAATAATAATGGAAGAAATAATGATAACAAGACTAATTAATAATTTTTCAAACTTCATAACAACCACCATTGTATTAATTGTTTTTTTCGCATTATTTTCACTATAAGGACATATATTTTATAGGCAATGTATGAAAATGTTGCCATTTTCTGTCTTCCTTACCGTATTTTCATAATTACGTTTGTATATCTCTTTAAAGTGATAATAAACTGATGTTATTTTTAAAATAACGCTAAATTTCTACGAAATCAAATAAAAAACTTGCCGATTGCAATTTTTTTTTTTATATTTATTAGAAACGTAATTGTTCCAATAAGGGGGCGTTACGGGGTCTCCCCGTTAGAGGGGGTAGCGTAAAACAGCGGTGGTTGAGCTTGCCGAAACTACTGCTGTTTGCAGCGAGGGGCAGGCGCCCCTACCTTAATAGAAGAAAATTTTTTTTTAGAGGTATAAAAGAAAATGGCTAAACAGTTGATGTTTAATGAAGATGCTCGTAAAAAGTTGCTTTCTGGCGTTGAACAGATTGCAAAGGCAGTAAAAGTAACTCTTGGTCCTTGCGGACGCATGGTTATGCTTGATAAAAAGTATGGTGCACCAACAATTACAAAAGACGGTGTTTCTGTTGCAAAGGACATTGAACTTGCTGATCCTTTTGAGAATATGGGTGCTCAGTTTGTTCGCGAAGTTGCTTCAAAAACTAATGATGATGCTGGTGACGGTACTACAACTTCTACAGTATTGGCTTATGCTCTTGTTCGCGAAGGCTTTAAGTCTGTTGCTGCCGGAATGACTCCAATTGAAATTAAACGCGGTATTGACAAGGCTGTTGCAGCAGCTGTTGCTGAAATCAAAAAGAACGCAAAGCCTGTAAAGGATTCTGCAGATATTAAGAACATTGCATCTATTTCTGCTAACAATGACCCTGAAATCGGTAACCTTATTGCAGAAGCTATTGAAAAGGTTGGAAAAGACGGTGTTATTACTGTTGAAGAATCAAAGAACATGGACACAACTGTTGATACTGTAGAAGGTATGCAGTTTGACCGCGGATACATTTCTTCTTATTTTGTAACAGACCGCGAAAGAATGGAAGTTTCTTATTCAGATGCTTATGTTTTGATTTATGACAAGAAGATTTCTTCTATGAAAGATCTTCTTCCAATTCTTGAAAAGGTTGCTAATGCCGGCCGTGCCCTTATCATCATTGCAGAAGATGTTGACGGCGAAGCTCTTACAACTCTTGTTTTGAATACAATCCGTGGAACAATCAAGGTTTGTGCTGTTAAGGCTCCTGGATTCGGTGACCGCCGCAAGGATATGCTTCAGGACATTGCAATTTTGACTGGCGGACAGGTTGTTTCAGAAGAAGTTGGACTTAAGCTTGAAACAGCTGATATTTCTGTTCTTGGTCAGGCAAAATCTGTTAAGATTGACAAAGACAACACAACTATCGTTGGTGGTGCCGGCAGTGCAGATGCTATCAAGGCTCGTGTTGCAGAAATAAAGGCTTCTATTGAAAAATCTACTTCTACTTACGACAAGGAACAGCTCCAGAAGCGTCTTGCAAAAATTGCTGGTGGCGTGGCTGTTATCAACGTTGGTGCAACAACAGAAACTGAAATGAAGGAAAAGAAGTTCCGCGTTGAAGATACAATTGCTGCTACTCGCGCTGCTTTGGAAGAAGGCATTGTTGCTGGTGGTGGACTTGCTCTTATTCAGGCTGCAAAGGCTCTTGAAAATATTCCTGCAGAACTTTCAGAAGACGAAAAAGTTGGATATAAAATCGTTCGCCGCGCTCTGGAAGAACCAATCCGCCAGATTGCAGACAACGCTGGTATTGACGGAGCTGTAATCGCTGAACGTGCTAAAAATGAAAAGGATGGTATTGGTTACAATGCTTACTCTGGCCAATGGGTAAACATGATTGAAACTGGTATCATTGACCCTGCAAAAGTAACAACTTCTGCTTTGAAGAACGCTGCTTCTATTGCTGGTACATTGCTTACAACTGAATGTGCAATCACAGACATTCCGGAACCAAAGCCAGCTATGCCAGCTGCTCCTGATATGGGTGGTATGGGATACTAATTTTTTGGACTAGTTCCTGTAATTAAATAAAAACCGCAGTTTTCGTTTGCGAATACTGCGGTTTTTTTGTATATTTTTTGTATGAAAAAAAATAGTGCCGTAATTATTACGTTTTGTACCATTGCTGCCGTTCTTGCTGTTGTCCTTGTTTTCCGTATTTTCTTTATAAAGGATAAAGGAACTGTTCACCCTAAAGTAATAAATCCTGTTGTTTCCTCTGAATCTTCGAATGAACTTTCAGAAAATGCTATTGTAGATGATAGTGCTGTTCAGACTTCTTTTATTCCGCTGCTTCCAACAGAAACTCTTATGAGCACTCTTACTCTTGATTTTGATGGTGATAATCTTGATGACCAGGTTGTTGCAGTGCATAAGGCTGGTACTCCTTATCTGAATCTGATTGTTGGTCTTTATAATTCTGAAACTAATGCATACGACCGTGTTGCTGAAATTTCAACAGAAATTTCCAGGGAAAAAACTTTTTCGTATAACGGGCTTGATGTGGTGGGCGATCATCGTACAGCTCTTATCTATCAGGGAATGAAATCTAACGGTGATTCCGTGATGCGCATTTTTCAGTGCCGCAAAAGACGTGGAAATATTGAAATTCAGACTATCGGTGATTTTACATCGGATGGAACTATTTTTATTCTTCAGTCGGAGCGTTCAGAAGCGTATGAACTTTCTCAGGCAAAAGGTGAAAGTTTTAGCGTATGGGTTTACAGTTCGGATAAGACAGAAGAAGAGAATACAAAAGCTGCCAGTGTAAATCAGCTTCAGACGGAATATAAATGGAACTCCGATGAACAGAAATATACAGCTGTACGGCAGTTAAAAGTAAAAGGTAGTCGCATCGCTGCCAAAGAACTTGCTAGAATTCAGAATGGAACAGTAGAAACGTTTGCGCAGTTTCTTAATGGTCTTTGGTATAAAACTTCAAATTCTGGAAATTCTTCACTTTATCTTTTTTTCAATTATGAGGATAGAGAAGTTATTTTCCTTTCCGATGATACAGAAGGTGTATATTCCTGGGTTGATTCAAATTTGCGGCGAAGTGGCATTTATTTGACAGTTGTAAATTCAATCATTTCCAGCATGAAACGCCGCTTTGACATTATGCTGACTGGTGTGAATGAAGTTAATATTCATGTACACGATGATGTTGGAATGATTATTAAGGAAAATAATCAGTGGGATGGTACTTATAAAAAAATGTCTTTCCAAAGTACATTTGGAGATGCCAGAATAACTGCCATTGCAGATGATTTTGCTAAGGAACTTTTAGCTCAGGATTCAGTTTGGGTTGACGCAGAAGAAAATGAATATAAATTCACAGGAAATACATATAAAATTAAGCATATAGAGTTAGAAGAATCCGGTATTTTTGTTATTGATTCTGTAGGTGATTTTCCTGTCGTTCAGTTCAGATCTGATGTTCAGAATTCTTTCCTGCAAAATGCTTATGCTATGAAGTTTAAGACTCACGAAGTTACGATTCCGGCAAAAAACAAACGTTCAAAACCTACTGTTAAGACTGTCATTGATAAAGATGTTATCATTATGACACCTGTGAAACTTTCTCTTTCAACCTGCTATGCTATGGAAGGACGTGTAATTACATTAAATAAAAGAACTGTAAAATAAGATTGATGTTTTACTTGAAATTCGCATTAAGCGTCAATATAATTAATTATTATGACTGCTAATGAATTACGCTCAAAATATATTGAGTTCTTTAAGAGTAAAAATCATGCTGAAATTTCTGGACAGTCTTTGATTCCAGAAAATGATCCATCTGTACTTTTCACAACAGCCGGAATGCATCCGCTTGTTCCTTATCTTTTAGGTGAAAAACATCCTGCAGGTACACGTCTTACTGACTATCAGAAGTGTGTTCGTACAGGCGATATTGACGAAGTAGGGGACCCAAGTCACCTTACATGTTTTGAAATGCTTGGTAACTGGTCTCTTGGCGATTATTTTAAAAAGGAGTCAATTGCTTTTTCTTATGAATTCCTTACATCAAAAGACTGGCTTGCCCTTGATCCACGCAAGATTTCTGTAACTGTTTTTGCCGGCGATGATAATGCTCCTCGCGATGAAGAAGCTGCAGCTGTATGGAAATCAGTTGGTATGCCGGAAGATAAAATTGCATACCTTCCTGCAAGTGACAACTGGTGGGCTGCAGGTCCAACAGGTCCTTGTGGTCCAGATACAGAAATCTTCTACTGGGTTGGAGAAGGTCTTCCTCCACAGGGGTCAAACAAAGGTACAGACTCTGCAAACTGGATGGAAATCTGGAATAACGTTTTCATGCAGTTCAACCGTGTAGACGAAAAAACTCTTGTTCCTCTTCCAAAACAGAATGTTGATACAGGTATGGGGCTTGAAAGAACAAACTGTATTCTTCAGGGAAAAACATCTGTTTATCTTACAGAAGTTTTCCAGCCAATCATTGGAAAAATAGAAACTCTTGCTTCTTACAAATATGGTGATGATGCAGAAAAAGATAAGTCTGTTCGCATCATCGCTGACCACTGCCGTTCTGCCGTATTTATTCTTGGTGACCAGAGAGGCGTTACACCTTCTAACGTTGGTGCCGGTTATGTATTGCGCCGTCTTATCCGTCGTGCAGTTCGCCATGGAATGAAGCTTGGTATTGATGAATCATTCCTTGCAAAAATTGCAGAAGCTGTAATTGATAACTTTAAGTGTGCATATCCAGAACTTGAACAGAACGCAGAAAAGGTAAAAAACGAACTTACTGCAGAAGAAAACAAGTTCCGCCTTACACTTAAGAAGGGCGAAGCTGAATTCCAGAAGCTTCTTCCAAATCTTATGAAAAATCCTAAAAAGATTATTTCTGGTAAGGTTGCTTATAATCTTTATGAAACTTACGGATATCCTCTTGAACTTACTCAGGAACTGGGAGCTGAAAACGGCTTTACAGTTGATGTAGAAGGCTTTAAAGAAGCTGAAAAGAAACATCAGGAAGCAAGTAAATCTGCAGAAGCAGGAGCTGCAAAAGGCGGTCTTGCAGAACAGAGTGAAATCACAACAAAATATCACACAGCTACACACTTGCTGCAGCAGGCTCTTGTAAACGTTCTTGGTGATCAGGTTGCTCAAAAGGGTTCAAACATCAACAACGAACGTATGCGCTTTGACTTTACTTTTGAACGTCCAATGACAAAGGAAGAAATTCAGCAGGTTGAAGATATTGTAAACGCAAAAATTAAGGAAGATCTTCCTGTAACAATGGAAGTTATGTCTCTTGATGCTGCAAAAGCAGAAGGTGCCCGTGCGTTGTTTACAAATAAATACGGTGAAGATGTAAAGGTTTACACAATCGGTAAAGATGCTAAAAATGACTGGTTCAGTAAAGAAGTTTGTGGAGGACCTCATGTTCAGCATACTCTTCAGATTGGTGATTTTAAGATTCAGAAAGAACAGTCATCATCTGCTGGCGTACGAAGAATTCGTGCAGTAATTAGTGGTGGTTTGCCACTCGATAAAGAATAAAAATTTTAAATAAGTTTGTAACTATTTAAAAATCTGGTGGTTTTTAAAACAGGTTATATTGTAAACAAAATTTTAAAGGAATTATAAATGAAACGTTTTGCCATTGCATTATTTGCTTTGTTTATGTCTGCAACTGTATTTGCTCAGTCTGATTTACAGGTTCTTGCTGTTGTTAAATTGAATAAAAATGAATCAATAACAGTAAAAAAGTTGAAAACCAGAGTTGAAATGTATGAAAAACAGCGTGGAACAGCCTTGTCTGTAGATGACAGAAAAAAAGTTCTTGACGCTTTGATTCAGGAAAAACTTGTTCTTCAGGCTGCACAGAAAGCAGGAGTTACTCTTACAGATAGTGCTGTAGAACAGATGTTCCTTCAGCAGGTTTCTTCTCAGCTTTTAGGAAGAACTGTTACACAGAGTGAACTTGAAGAAGTTGTTAAGCAGGAAACAAATCTTTCTCTTGATGATTTTATGAAACAGCAGATTGGAATGTCTGTTGAAGAATACAAAACATATCTGAAAAATCAGACAATTGTACAGCAGTATATAATGAGACAACGCGAAAATGAACTTAAAGCTGTTGCTGCAACTGATGAAGAAATTCGTTCGTTCTACGAATTGAACAAATCTTCTTTTGTATGGACAGATATGATGAAGCTTTTCCTTGTTGTTGTTCCAAAGTCTAACGACGGAGAAGCTGCTCGTGTTAAAGCAGATGATCTTTATAAAAAACTTAAAGAAAAGAAGCTCTCTTCAAATCAGATTACGGTAGAATCAAAGAAAGAAAATTCTGGTTTCCAGTCTGGTGAAATTCTAATCAATAAAAATCAGACAAGTGCTCAGCAGCTTGGAATTTCTTATACAGACCTTATCAGTCTTTTCAGTAATGAAAAAGATTATATTTCAAATGTTTCTGAATTTGATACACATTTTCAGTTCTATATGATTATCAAAAAATATGATGCAAAATTGCTTGGACTTAGTGATGTAGTACAGCCAGATTCGACAACAACTGTATATGATTATATCCGAAGTTCTTTGGGACAGCAGAAAGTTATGCAGTACTTTACAATTGCTGCTCAGGAAATTGCAGAAGGTCTTGATAAAGAAGAAAATGTAGAGCGAAAAAAGACTGGTGATGCTCTTACTAAACTTCTTACTTGGTAAGGAGTGTAAGATAAAACCGCTAAAATAGCGCGGCTTTATCTTACCTAAAGTTTGCGTTGCAAACTTATTATTGAACTGCTGTTCCTCATTACATTACGGAACAGCGTAAAAAGTCAAAAAGATTGTTGAAACAATCTTTTTGACTTTTTATTGGAGTAAGCAATGTCACGTCGAATAGGAAGAATTCTTGCGTTTCAGGCATTATATTCATGGGATGTTGGTGGAGTTAATATTGATGACTTACTGACTTTTTCATGGCTTGAACATGATGATTCAGATGCTGCCTCTGGGGAAACACAGGAAGATGAAGTAAAATTTTGTCTTGTTGACAAACAGATGAGTCTTTTTGATACTCTCACTCCTGAAAAAAAGGAAGAGATTTATCTTTTTGCACGTCTTCTTGTAAAAGGAACTGTTGAAAATAAAGATAAAATCGACGAAGTTATTAAAGCTCATCTTTCTGCAAAATGGAGTCTTGAACGCATAAATAAAGTTGCTCTTGCAGTAATTCGCATGAGTGTTTATGCGATGATGTTTCAGAAGGATGTTCCATCTGCAATTGTAATTGATGAGGCTGTTGAAATCGTTAAAGAATACGGAGTTGATGATTCTCATAAATTTACAAACGCAATTCTAGATAATATCAGTAAAGACTTATCTGAGTAATATAAGTGAGACTTAATATGAAAAAGCCTGTAATGAAAAATTTGCGCATATTAGCAGTCGCTGCAATTTTTCTGCAGGCTATTTTTATTTCCTGCTCAAAAAATGTTACTCAATATTCTGTAACTTCTGCTCTTGATCAAATCGATGCATTGATAAATCAAAATCAATATAAAGAAGCTGAGAAAGAACTGGGAAAGCTTGAAAAAAATGCCTTTGGAGCATGGGCTTCAATTGGAATTTTCCGCCGTTACAGCAGAATGTCTCTTTTGGAAAAAGCTGAAAAAAGCATAGTTCAGGCAATAAAGGCAAATCCAGAAAATCTTGAATTGAACGCTGTATATACGAATTTTCTTCTAAAGCAGAATAGAATTCCGGAGGCGGTAAAAGCAGGAAAAATGCTTCAAGGAACAAAATATGGTTCAATATATTCGGAATCTATTTTAAAAGACACTTTAAGCAAATTTGAGAATGATAAAATAAAAGAAGTTTTTAATTCTATTGATTACTATCCTGTTTATTATGATGCGTATCGGGGAACAAAGGATAATGCATGGTTACGAAATTGTGCTTTGCTAAAGCTTTCTTCTGGAGCTTTTGCAGATGCTTGTAAAATAAAGCCTGCAGAAATATATGGTGCCGAAGATGCGTATTTTTGGGCATTAGTAACTTATGACGGTAATTGTTTTGCTGATTCTGTAACTTATGCTGAGCTTGCCAAAAAATTATATCCTGTGACAACAGGTAAAAAGCGTCAAAAGCTTTCTTCTGAAAAAATTGTATCATTAATAGGCGATTCCTATCTGGCTTTGAATGATGTTGAAAAAGCAGAAGAAGTTCGTTCTGAATATTTAACATCAATAAAAAAATCAAAAGGTTATTGGAATCTTGCGGAAAATTCTGAAGAAGAAACTTATCTTCCTGTCATGTTTGTTAATAGTGCTAAATGGGCAAAAGATAATAATGAGCTTGAAAAATGTGCAGAGCTTTTGCGTTTTTGTGTTGATAATTGGAAAGATTATGTTCCCGGGTTAATTGGATATGCTGATTTTGCTTATAATTCCAGTTTAGTTAGAAAAGAAGATTTTGAAACGATGGAACTTAGGGATGCAGGGCTTGCAACATTAGAAATGGAAAAATACGACAATCGTGCAAAGCTTCCGTTAAGTGATGCTTTTTTTAGAATTGAAGAAAGTCTTAAGCGTGTTAAGAATTCCCTTTTATATATTGTAAGGTTAGATTTAAAATACAAGACAGAACCGAATTTTTCCGAAAAACAAAAAAAAGCTGATATATGGCGAATACTAGAAGAAAATATGTTAAAGCCTTCTGTTTATGAAGAAAATCTTTTTGATTATGCTGAAAATTTTTTTCTTACTACAAAAAACTATGATGATGCCTGGAAATTATTTTACAAATATATAGCGAATAAATATTCAATAAAGGCTGATAATACTTTTTGGGATGGATTGATTCTTAAAATTCATGAGATAAGTCAAAAAGAACTTGAATATGCTGCTTATTTTGCAACTTTATCCCTTAGAATTAATGATTCCTTATGTTTATATGAAAGTGCCGTCTTTGAAAGCGGGAATAAAAATCAAATATCAGCCCTGGTTGATGATAAATCGTGTGCTAATCTTGCAATGATTTATTATTCTGTTGGCAATAAAAATGATGCTTTGGATTTATATGGGCGTATTACTGGTCGAACTACAGATATTTATCTGCGCTCTTTGGCTATGTACAGAATGGCTCTTATTTATTACAAGGATGATGACATAAAAAATGCAAGAAGATGTGCCGAATATGCGGTTTCTTTAAATAAGAAAAACACAGAAGCACGATTTCTTCTTGCAAAAATCAAGCAATTATAGACTGTTATTTTTCAATTACAGCAATAATATCTGACATTCTAAGAATCAAGTGTTCTTCGCCGTCAATCTTTACCTGTGTACCAGCATATTTATCGTACATAATGTTGTCACCGATTTTTACAGTGATTTTTTCATCTTCTGTTCCAGGACCTACAGCTACGACAGTTGCAGTCTGTGTTTTTTCCTGAGCAGCTTCTGGAATGATAATTCCACTTGCTGTTTTTGTTTCTGCTTTGTCATTTTTTACAAGAACTCTGTCTGCTAATGGTTTTAATGTCATTTTTGTATTCTCCAAAATTAAATATATTTTAGGGGTCGTTTAAATTACATTTTAAAAGACCCCTTATTATGCTAATAATAAGTAAGTTGCATCATTAATAAAATAGTGGGTAAAAATTACTCAGATAATGAGTCAAAAAAGGACAATGCGTAATTTTGACTCACAATCTTTTATTTTATTGTGATAGTAATCATTTATTTATTATAAAATCTAATAAAATTTGACTCAAAAAGCAAGAAAATAATTACAAATAAATAAAAAAAACATGAGTTTTAATTAATTTATAAAAAAATAATCAGGTTGGCACAAAAATTGCAAATAAATAAGTAAACCTAATCTGGAGGAAATAAACTATGACAGATGAAAATGTACTTGCAACTTATCTTAAAGAAATTAACAAAATACCTCTTCTTTCTAATGAAGAAGAGGTTGAACTTGCTGAAAAAGCTGCTGCTGGTGATAAATTGGCAAAGAATAAGATTATAAATGCAAATCTTCGTTTTGTTGTTACTATCGCAAAAAAATACCAGAAAAAAGGTCTTGATATTGAAGATTTGATAAGCGAAGGAAATATTGGACTTATTAATGCAATTGAAAAATTTGATGTTTCAAAAGGTTATCGTTTTATATCTTATGCTGTATGGTGGATTCGTCAGTCAATTCTTAAAGCTATTTGTGAAAAAAGCAGACCTATACGTCTTCCTTTGAACCGTGCAAACGAACTTGTCCGAATAGAACATGCAAAAAAAGAATTATATTCTACAGGTCTTTCTTTGAACGAAGAGGATGAAATTACAGAAGTTGCGAATATGTTGAATATGGATTCTACACACGTTCGTGAAATGATTAATATTTCAAAAGAAATGGCATCTCTTGATTCTGAAATATATGGTAAGGATAATTCATATATTACTATGGGTGAAATGCTGGAAGATACACGTTATGCAGCTCCAGATACAAAATTGATTGAAGAAGATATGAATAGAGAACTTAATGATGTTATTGATACATTAAAACCAAATGAAGCTCAGGTTTTGCGCATGAGATATGGTCTTGATGGTCAAAAACCAATGTCACTTAAAGAAGTTGGAGAAGCTTTTGATCTTACAAAAGAAAGAATTCGTCAGATTGAAAAGATTGCAATAAAGCGAATGAGATGTCCTGTTCGTGCAAGACGACTTTCTAGTTATGTTGCTTAATGTATGTAAATGCATCGTATCGTGCCTGCACAAGAATGTCGTGGTCACGGACGATATCTGCGATTCCTAACGTAAGGTTTCCGGCCTGCAGGGTTCCGGTAATTTCGCCGGGACCTCTTAGTTTTAAATCTTTTCCTGCAATTTCAAAACCGTCTGTGCTCTGGCGCAAAACTTTCATTCTTTCAATTCCAGTTTCAGTAATTTTATTGCTGTAAATCAAAAAACAGAAGGATTGTTCTGCGCCTCGACCAACGCGGCCTCTAAGCTGATGAAGTTGTGCAAGTCCAAAGCGGTCCGCCTGTTCGATTACAATGCAGGTTGCATTTGCAACGTCTACACCAACTTCAATGACTGTTGTTGCTGCTAAAATCTGGATTTTTCCATCTTTAAAATCTTTTAAAATCTGTATCTGATCTTCTTCTTCTACTTTTGAATGAACAAGAGCGCATCTATAGTCAGGAAAAATATTTTGTGAAAGATTCTGAAAATTTTCTTCTGCTGATTTGATTTCTGCGTTTACGTTATCAGAATCTATTGCCGGATAAACAAAATATGCCTGACGACCTTGTTTAAGCTGCTGACGGACTGCTTCATACGCATTTCGTTCATTTCCTTCGCGGACAAGATAAGTTGTAACTGGTTTTCGTCCTTTTGGCATGGTTCTAATAACGCTTATGTCCAAGTCGCCAAAGACCGTAAGTGCCAGAGTCTGCGGAATTGGAGTTGCACTCATCATCAGCAGGTGCGGTTCAAAAGTAACAGACGGATTAGCTTCTGTGTGGCGGCCTTTATCTATAATTGCCTGCCGTTGAACAACGCCAAATCTGTGCTGTTCATCGATTACAACAAGCTGAAGGTCATTATATACAACTTGCTTTGAAAACAATGCGTGAGTTCCGATTAAGATATTGATTTCGCCAGATTTTAGTGCTTTTAAAAGCTGGGTTCTGCCTGCGGCTTTTACGTTGCCCGTAAGAAATGCAACTTTTACTCCAAGAGGCTCCAGCAGTTTAGCGGCGTTTTCTGCATGCTGCCGGGCAAGAATTTCTGTTGGTGCCATTAAGGCGCACTGGCCGTTCCAGTTTATGATTCTAAGGCAGGCAAAGAAAGCAACAAGAGTTTTGCCGGAGCCAACATCTCCCTGTAAAAGCCTCTGCATTGTAAAAGGCGTTTTGAATTCTGCGACATTATTTGTAAGAATATTGTTCCTTTCGATGTAACCAGAATCAATGTCGCGATTCATCTGGTCAATTACCTTCATCTGGTCAGAAGTTAGTTCAAATGGAAGTCGCTGGAAAAGTTCTGCCTGAAGGGGAGAAAGATTTTTTGTGAAGCTGCTGAGTTTTTCAGTGTAATTCTCTGCTGTTTCATCATTGTAAGACTGCGAAGGGCTGGTAATTTCATCTGAATTTTGAGGAAGTGTAGCCTGAGGAACGGACCCTTTATGGAGAAGGGCGCGTTTTGCAATTGTTGTCTGAAAATTGAAAAGTTCTTCATATATTAATGTTCGGCGGGCATCCTGAATTTCAGAAGGTGACTGACTTGTGTGAATCTGACGTATTGCATCCTGTTTAGATATAAGGTTGCGGAATTTTATAAATTCTTCCGGAATTTCAGAATCAATTCCTTTTGAATAGTGTGCCAGTGCAGCGGCAACTGCCTTGCGTATAGTTTTTTGCGAAAGACCTTCTGTAAGGTGATAAACTGGAAGAATTCCAGAATCAGGAAGTGGCGAATCTGCAAAATCTTCAATAGCACCCGTTTCGGAAAGCTTTACTGTGTCAAAATCTGTTGATTGTATCTGGCCGTACTTTACTTCAAAGGTTCCTGTTACGGCAATGATAGAACCAACTGGCAGTGAATGCTGCAGAAAAGCTCGGTTAAAACATATCAGGCTGGCAGAAGCTGTTCCATCAGAAATAATCAGTTTTAGAGTTTTCATTTTGCCGTAGCCAAAGAATTCGTGGGAAATTACCTGAGCAACAGTATGAACCTTGCCGAATTTGAATTTATCAAGAGAAATTCGTTGTCGCCTGTCTTCGTAACTTTTTGGATAGAATTTGAAAAGGTCTGCAACCGTAAAAATGTTGAGTTTTGCGAAAAGTTTTGCGGCAGCAGGACCAACTCCAGAGATTGCGGAAACAGGTGTTTTTATATCATCGATTTTCATTGATTAAAATGGAATAAGGGCGCAAAGACCAATCAGAATTTTAATAAGGATGCTGCCCGCTGCCAGAACTGCAAAAAGAAATGCACTTGCCAGCAGAAGAGCTTTCTTGTAATCAACAGGTCTTCCCATTGTTAATGGTCTGGCGATTTTGTATACAAGCCTTGAAATTGAATTATCCAATACCTGCCATGGTGAACCGTATTCATTGCTTGATTTTACAAAAATTGCGACACAGTAACGGATGAAGAATAAAAGCATCATAATTCCAACGAAAGTAGAACCAACAGACCATACTAAGCTTAAGATTCCAGCAAGAATTCCACCGATGTATATTTTTCCGCTTCTGGCAATATCATTTAATATGGAAGAAACCAAAGTAAGAAGTCCCAGTGAAATTACTGGAGTAAAATCAAGCATTCCTACTCTCAGTGGAAATTTGGCGAATATGTAAAGATAAGGGTCACATAGTTGGGAAAGAAAGGAACCGATGCTTGAGTAGTTTATGCTTGGAATCCAGGTAATTATGATGCGAATAAAACAGATTGTTCCGTATAAAGAAACCGCACTTGCCAGCAATCTGAATATCAATGATATTGTGTTTTCCATTTTTTTCTCCAGTTATTGTTATGCCGTCCAGACATCCTTTATTATATTCATTTCTTTCAAAACTTTTATTGTCTCATCAGAAGAAGAAACTGTAAGCTGTGGATTTGCCTGAACAATATATGAACCTTGAACAGTATCTAAATGAAAATATACTGAACAAGAACCTGTTTGGGCAAATAAAATTTCTCGGATTTTGGAAAATTCCAGCTCCGGAGAAGTAATATTTTTTTCCAGTTCAATATGAATTTCAGAAATGGATTTTGTTTTCAGGGAAGCAACGTCTTCTAAACTGTCTACAATAAAGCTTGGCTGCTCTCTTGTTCCGTCTACGCGTCCTTTGAATGCGTAAACATTGCCAGACTGCAGCTTTGATGAAAGTGATTCCCAGGTTTTTGAAAAGAACGTAAGATCAATTTCGCCATCATAATCCTGAAGTTTTGCAAACGCCATATCTTTGCCTGTTTTTGTATGAATCTGACGAAGATTCTGAAGGAATCCCAGAACTGTATACATTTTGCCGGAATTGCGGTTTGCCCAGGAATTTGCTCCGCTGGCAGCCAGACTTTCTTTAAAAGCTTTGTCTTCTTTAGCGGCTCTGTCCATATTTTTTGAGCTTAAAGTAACACAGGTGCTGATAACCTTGCCGTATTCGTCCAACGGATGGCCGGAAACGTAGCTTCCGATGATTTCTTTTTCGATATTAAGCTTTTCCATCTGAGGAAGATCCGGGAGTTCTTCGAAAACGAAATCAGCATAAACTTTTTCGTCGGTGTCGCCGAATAAATCGCCCTGTCCGTTGTCTGTGCCGTTCATTTTATCATTTACGTAACGAATGGCTCGTTCCATGTTGTTTGCAAGGGTGGTTCTGTTCTGACCAAGCTTGTCAAAAGCGCCGGTTTTGATGCAGACTTCAATTGCTTTTGAGTTCAATGGCCTTTTTTCGCGTCCTTCTTCATCTTTTATTGTAAGAGGAAGACAGCGTTCCAGAAAGTCCATGAAAGATTTGTACTGGCCGTGTTCTTCCCGTTCGCGAACGATGGCATCAGCAGCTTCTTTTCCCATTCCTTTCATTCCACGGAACGCAAAAATCACATCGCCGTTGTCAACGTCAAATTCAGAATAAGACTTGTTGATGTCTGGCGGCAGAACCTTTAAGCCCATTCGTTTACATTCAGAAAGATACTGAGGAACTCCATCTGTGGAAGTAAGTTCGTTTGTAAGGTTTGCAGCCATGAATTCTGCAGGATAATGGCATTTCAGATATCCTGTGCGGTATGCAAGAACTGTGTAGGCTGCAGCATGGGATTTGTTGAAACCGTAACCTGCGAAAGGAATCATGATTTCAAAAATGTCTGCGGCGTGCTGTTCTGTAAAGCCCTGTGCAATGGCACCTTCAATGAATTCCTTTTTCTTACCCATCAGAACTTCTGGCTTCTTTTTACCCATGGCGCGACGAAGCATATCGGCTCCACCAAGGGAGAAGCCTGCAATCTTCTGAGAAACCTGCATTACCTGTTCCTGATAAACCATTACACCATAGGTTTCTTTTAACAGGTCTTCAAGACAAGGGTCAGGGTAGTGAACTGTTTCCGGCTTCCATTTACCGTCGATGTACTGCGGAATGTAATCCATTGGACCTGGGCGGTACAAGGCGTTTAAGGCAACAAGCTCTTCTATACAGCGAGGACCTACCTGACGGAGAATTTTCTGCATACCAGGAGATTCAAACTGGAAAACGGCAACAGAGTCGCCCTTACAGAACATATCAAAGGTTTCGCTGTCGGATTCGCTCTGTTCGGCAACGCTGAAAACTGGATCTTCCGGTTTTTTATGACGGTTGATGATTTCTTCTGCGTAGCGAATAAGAGAAAGGGTTTTTAGTCCAAGATAGTCAAATTTTACAAGTCCACAAGGCTCAATGATATCCATTGTGTACTGTACGCCAACTTCACCGGTTTTTGGGTCTTTGAAAATCGGAGCCCAGTCTGGTAGGGCTGTAAGACCAATAACCATTCCAGAAGCGTGAAGACCTGTGTTGCGGTTTACACCTTCCAGTTTTTTTGCCAGCTCAAAAAGCTTTGTGTAACGAGGATCTTCCAGATAAGGTTCCAGCTGACCGCCTTCTGGAGCCGGGAATTTTTCTGTAGGATGGAAAGCATCTTTTAATTTTGCTTTTGGAGAATCTGGAATGCAGGCTTTAAGCATGTTTACTTCTGCAAGCGGAATACCCAGGACGCGGCCAACGTCTGCAATGCACTGCTTTGGTTTTAAAGTACCGAATGTAACAATGTGCCCAACCTGTGGGTCGCCGTAAAGGTCACGGGTATGCTGAATGATGTCCTGACGATAATCGAAATCCATGTCAATATCAAAGTCTGGCATGGAAACACGTTCAGGATTCAGAAAGCGTTCAAAAAGAAGATTATAGCGGAACGGGTCAATGTCTGTAATTGTCATTGTATAGGCAACAATTGAGCCGGCACCAGAACCACGACCAGGACCAATCGGAATATAAGGCTTTGGCTTGTTGTTTACGTTGTCCCATGTAGATTTTGACCAGTTGATAAATTCCCATACAATAAGAAAATATCCTGAAAATCCCATTTTGAAAATAATTCCAAGTTCGTATTCTGCTCTGGCACGGATTTTCGGAGTAATTTCTTTGTAACGCATGCGTAAGCCTTTTTCAACAAGGTAACGCACGTAATCATCCTGATTCTTTGTGTAATCATCATGGCGCTGGAATTCTTTTGGCAGTTCAAAGCGAGGAAGACAGCCCTTTAATTCCGGTGTTGAATACTGATGAATTGTAAGATTACACATATTTGCAATCTTGATTGTATTTTCGTAAGCGTCTGGAACATCAGGGAAAAGTTGCCGCATTTCTTCTTCTGTTTTAAAATACCATTCTGTGCGGCCTTCACCCATTGTCTGGTGCGGTTCGTTCAGAAGATTTTTGAAACCGATACAGCGAAGCGCATCCTGAGCTTCTGCATCTTCTTTTTCTATGTAGTGAATATCGTTTGTGACTACAAGAGGAATGTTCAGTTTGCGGGCAAGTCTTATAAGTTTTTCATTGATTTCTTTTTGCTCTGGAAGACCATGATCCTGAAGTTCAATATAATATCTGTCAGGACCAAATAAATCACGGTATTTTGTAATAAGCTGTTCTGCTGCTTCTTCAGTATCGTTGAGCAATGTCTGAGGTAATTCTCCGGCAACGCAGGCCGAAAGACAGATAAGTCCTTCATGGCGCTTTTTTAACATTTCAAAGTCAATGCGTGGTTTACCAAAATACTGACCTTCTGTATTTGCATCCGAACAAAGCCAGCTCATGTTTTTGTAGCCGGTTTCATTTTCGCAGAGAAGAACAAGATGATAATTCTTTTTACCGTATTTAGTGCGTTCCTGCTTAAGATGATCGTCTCCAACGTAGAATTCACACCCTACAATAGGATTGATTCCGTTAACGTGACAGAGCTTTTCAAAATTCAATGCGCCAAACATATTACCGTGGTCAGTAAGAGCAAGAGCCGGCATGTTGAGACGTTTTGCCTTTGCAACCAGCTGGTCTAACTTACAGCAGCTGTCTAACAGCGAATAATCTGAATGAACGTGAAGATGCACGAACTGGGCAACTGGTGTGCCTTCTGGGGCAGGATCAAATTTGTGATAGTCAGCCATGACGCATTACTCCGAAAAAAATAATTTAAGTCATGGAGCTGTCTGATAAGTTTGTAATGCTGCGGCTGAACTTGTCTGAACCACCACATTTAGTGTGATGGTCATTTGGAAAGGCTCAATGACCACTGCAATTTATACTTTTGGGACAGCCCCGTTTTAACTATGCCGAAACAGCAGTTACGGCTCCAAAAACACCAAGGCTTAAAAGAAGCATGATTGTTCCGGCAAGCAGGACACCGCAAATAACGGCAATAACAGTTTCCTTAAATTTCATATCAAGAAGGCTGGCAGCCAAAGTTCCAGTCCATGCGCCAGTTCCAGGCAAAGGAATTCCAACAAACAGGAACAATGCGAAAAAAAGTCCACGACCAGCTTTTTCCTGAAGTTTAGCGCCACCCTTTTTTCCTTTTGTAAGGAAAAATGTACATACTCCGCCAATTATTTTTTTATCCTGCCCCCATTCAAGAAATTTTCTTGCAAAAAGAAAAATGAAAGGAACAGGAATCATATTTCCAATGATACAAATTGCATAAACAAGAACGATTTTAGAAATATCGTCAGCAGGCATAAGTCCCATTGCTGTTGCAACAGGAATGGCTCCACGAAGTTCAATAAGTGGAACCATTGAGATTAAAAAAATGATAAAATAGTTCTTAAGCATAGTCTGAATTATATGGTTAATCCAATTTTTTTACAATTTGAAATCCCAGATTTCTTTCTGAAGTTTAATGATTGAGCGGGTATTTTCAAGAGATGTATTCTTAAAGTTATCCATACTTTTAATTACACGCTGCAGATTATTCATAATTTCTGCCATGTGCTGGCGGGTTGTATTTGATGTTTCGCTAAGCAATTTCATTTCAGAAGAAATCTGTTCACCACCTTCAAGCATACCATTTGCACTGTTTTTTACAGTTGCTGTAGAGTTTGTAATTGAGCGAATTCCTGCAAGAACCTGCTGGTTTCCGGCAGTCTGTTCTGTCATAGCATTGGAAATAATATGTTCCTGGTCTTTTACTTTCTGGGAAAGTTCATAGATGATGTTAAACTGTTCCTGAATTTCTTTTGTGCTTGTTGTTATGAGAGAAACAGCTTCTGCAAATTCTTTAAGGTTGTGCTGGATGTTTTTAGACTGTTCACTAGACTGAACCGCAAGTTTACGGATTTCATCGGCAACAACGCTGAATCCCTGTCCAGCTTCTCCTGCATGAGCTGATTCAATTGCAGCATTCATTGCAAGAAGATTTGTTTCAGCCGCAATTGCCTGAATAGTTTCGCTGGCAGCAAGCAAGTCAGAAGATTTAGAAAGTACATTGTCTGCAAGTTTTACAGCAGCAATAACGCTCTGGCGACCATTTTCAGAAACCTGAGCAAGTTCATTTACAGATTCAGTATTTTTTTCAAGAATGGAAGAAACACTATTTACATTTGCAACCATTTCTTCTACTGCAGAAGAGGACTGCGAAATTCCTGCAGATTGTTTTTCAATAGCGGCATTAAGAGCTTTTATCTGATTGATAATCTGAGCAGTTGTGGAGTGGGCATCTTCAACGCCTTTTGCCTGATTAGCCATATCCTGACGAACTGTAGAAACTGAGTTTTCAATAATTTGAAACCTGGAAAAAGATTCTTCAATGCTTACGTTAAGAGATTCAGAAGATTCTTTTGAACTTTCTGAAGAATGACGGAAATCCTTAAGAAGACCTTTTGTTACATCATAGAATTTGTTTACACCGTTTATAAGTTCTCCAAGTTCGTTTCTGTTTGTGACTTTTAATGGTTTAGAGCGGTAATCTTTCTTTTCCAGGTCATCAAGAAACAGGTTAAGAGTCTTGATTACAGTAGAAACCTGTTGAACATTTGTAAATGTGTTTATTGTAATCGAAGATGTAGAAATAATGAAAATTAATATGATAGGAAAAAGAATATCAAAAAAGTTGCCGGAAGCAATAATTCCAGGAGTTGTAAGAATACTTACGACTGCGGAAACTGTTCCGATGATGGAAATGACATTCATTACAACAAGGCGTTTTGTGATGGAAAGAGTCTTGTCTTTTCTTGAATAGTGAAGCCAGATAAGTTCTTTTTCAAAAATTGAGAGATAAAGACTGTATGCGATTGCTGACATCTGAAGAAAAATACCAAGATAAAGACTTAAAAAATGCGCAAGAATTTTTTCGCCTTCATACATTTCATATTCAAGTTCATTCTTTGAGCCCCAGAAAAACATCATCACAGGAATTGCGATAGAAAATAAAACTGGAAAAATTACAGAAAAATTTCTTAATTGTTTTACAAGCTTGTTGCATCGCTCTAAATCTTGATTTGTTCCATTAAATGTAAGCAGCTTCTTTTTGAAAATAGCCCATATCATTATTGGACAGATGATGGAGACAACAAATAATGCCAGAACAGGAATGTTTACAACTAATGTCTTTAATTCTTCAAAAGTAACAGATTTTGAAAAAAACAAAATCAAATTGAAAAAGATAAAAGTAAATGCAAAAAGAACTGAGAAGGTTCTGACAGGTCTATTCGTAAGTTTTACAGGGTATATATTCTTGTTAGCCATATTTATTCCTTATATAACGATAAGTATCACTTCAATTTTACAACAATATTTATCAAAATGGAAAAGAATTTTTACGTTTATACAAAAATATTTATATACTCTTTATTCGTCAGGACATTCATATAAAAAAAAAGAAATTTTAAATTCTTTTTCCGCGGTGCTATGCTGCTTGTAACTGGCGGTACAGGAACAATCATTGGTGCTCTTGTAATGTCTGCCCCAAAAGTAATGAGTGTAGCGCTCATTGAGCCCTTCGACAGGCTCAGGAACCATCCTTCGACAGGCTCAGGAACCACTTGTCGAAATGACTGCTACACTAAATGTGGTGGTTTCGATAAACTCAACCACCGTAATGCAAACTTATTGGACAGCCCCACTATTTTTTAAAGTTTTAAAATTCTTTTTGTGTTATAATGCGCACATGAAAAAAATCTTGTTTGTATGCCACGGAAATATCTGCCGCTCTCCAATGGCAGAATTTGTTATGAAAAAATTAGTTAAGGATGCAGGACGAGAATCTGAATTCCTTATTGAATCTGCTGCCACCAGTACGGAAGAAATTGGAAATGACATGCATTCCGGTACAAAGAAAAAGCTTACAGAAATGAACATTCCTTTTGAAAAGCGCTGCGCTCGCCGTATTACTGCTGCCGACTACAATAATTATGATTACCTTATAGGCATGGATGTGGAAAATCTTTACTACATGGAACGGGAATGGGATAAAGACCCGGATGACAAAGTAAAGCTTTTGCTCACCTTTGCCGGCAAAGACCGGGACATAGCAGATCCCTGGTACACTGGCAATTTTGACAAAACCTATGAAGATATAATTGAAGGCTGCAGGGAATTCTTAAAGAAGATTTAAGATTCTGTTTTCGCCATCAACATTTCAAATGTAACGCCGTATTTTTCTGCGATGTCGCGGGCAAAGGAAACGCCTTCTGGCGGGGCGATTTCTACTTTGAAGGAGCGTTTTCCGCCTGAAGCTTTTACAACAAGGGATGCGGCTTTTGGGGCATTGGAATTTACGGCTTTTACAGATTCATTTATTTCTTCTATATCAAAAGCAAGTTTGTGCATGTGGGTGTTGTAGATTGTGCGGATTCCTTTTGCAAGAATGGCACGGACTGAATCTTTTGCGATGAAGTAACCTTCTTCAAAGCTGGTTGTAGAATAGGTTTCGTTTAAAAGCAAAAGGCTCTTTTCTGTGCAGCCGCTGTAAAGCTCCCGGAAGCGTTTGCATTCTTCACCAAGTCGTCCTAAGTCCATTGTTTTGTCTTCGTCGGCAGGAAAATGTGTAAAAATTGAATCAACAGGATTGTATACAAAGCTTTTTCCGGGAACATAGATGCCGGCCTGAGCAAGAACGAACAGAAGTCCTATTGCCTGAGTGATTGTTGTTTTGCCACCACGGTTTGCGCCGGTTAAAATGTATGCAAGGTGTTCATCGTCAAAAATCAAATCGTTTGGCACAATGTCGGCAGGTCCGAATGTTTCCGAAAAGGCAGAAAGTAGCTTGAAGTTGTAAATGCCTTTTGCATCCATAAAATGAATGTTCCGGGTATTTGCGTTCTGTGCAATTTCTGGCTTGCAGAAAGTAAAACCTTTTTCCTGCATTGATTTTATGTAGGCTGCAAAACGGATATAAAAAATGAATTCTGGAATAAGATCCGTAATGTTTGTGATTGGAATGTAAACGTAGCGGTTCAGTACGAATTTAAGCTTGTGAACCATGCTTCCAATCATTACGTTTGCGATTTTATCCATGTAGTAAGTGGAATTTTCCGCGCGGCTGTCGTTTATGCTGGCCATGGAGATAAGTTTTTCAAAAATGTCTGGATTATGGGCTGTTATAGGATGAAATTTAAAGCTTTTTTCCCAGTCCGCGTTTTCATTGAGAGAATCTTTTGGAGTGATTTTTGAGCAGAATTCGCCGATTGCACTGGATTTTGTAAACGGCTTTTTATTGAAGGAAATAAGACCTATTCCGTTGGCTTCGTATTTTTCGTTAAGGTTGATGCCTACTGTAATGCTTTTAAGGTCAGAAGTTGTGGCCTTAAGCTCCTGAATGTCTTTTTTTAGTTCCGCAAAACCGTTTTCGCTGTAAATGCCGTCTATGTGGGCTTTAAGGTTCTTCATTCCCTGTGATTTAAGCTTTGCGGTTAAAAGACATTCGTGTATTGCCTCAACCGATTTTATGTAGTCGCTGATTTCTTCAAGGCGGTGTAGCAGTTCCCATGCGGAATCTGATTCTTCGTAATGGCCGGAAAAACCGCTGTACTGTTTTTCGTAATTTATGTGTTCAAGAACTTTTATAAGCTGACTGCTCATTTCCGGGTTGTTGAAGATGTCATCAAAAATGTCGCTTCTGTATTGTGCGGTTTTTGGGTCACCGCTCATTTTTGAAAAAAACTGCATGAAAATTGACTGTTCATCATTTTTGCCGGTAACTTTCTGGCAAAGAAAATCAATGCCCAGGTCATGCACAGAAACTTCTGGAAGCAGTCTGAAACCTTTTTCCCCGTCTGGAAACAGTAAACTGATTTTTCCGTCTTTCATAAAATACCCTCCGCTTTTAGTATATTAGTTCGAATTTTAATTGGTAATGCATAAAATTGATTTTTATAATCGCATTTGCATTATGAAAATACTGCCAGTCAGAAAGTGACTGTCAAAACCGCTAGCTAGCGTCGCTACATGCGCAAGTCGGCAAGGAAACTACCGTTTCCGACTTGCGAATGTTTTTGACAGCCTCTTTCTTCCTTCCCGTATTTTCATAATTAAACAATTTTTTTGCAAAATCAATT
>JAFOCI010000014.1 GCA_017381365.1 Treponema sp. | reverse complement strand
TCTGAAATCTTTTATTGTCATTAGTGATTCTTTCAATGTCATTTTTTTTCTCCCGAAAGAATTCTAATGCTTTTTTAGATTTTTAAATACTATACTTTGTTAAGTATTTATTTTAGAAGTCATTAAAATGCGTTTGCCCTGTCTACAAGGCTTTGTAGTATTGAATATCGCCTAACATGCTTTTCAAAACCGACAGGCAGTCAAGCTGCCTGCGGTTAAAAATATTGTTATGCAGACAGCTCACTGAGCTGGAAAGGAAACAAAAAATATGCGAATTCGTCGCTTTTAGTAAAATGAAAAAAAAGTATTTTCTAGTTAGATTGTTACTTACTTTATTCTCATCCCTTTTAATTTTTCTATTTATTCTTCCTTATTTACTTTTACTTTTTAAGGTGATAAATATTGGAAATATTCTTGGATTATGCATAGGATTTTTCATATTATTTATTGGACTATTTCTTCCAAGAATTATTAATATAATTAAAAAATTATTGAAACTAAAGCTTGGAAAAATACTTATACTTTTTCTTTCCTCAATATTAGTTACTGGATTTATATTTTTTACATATGCACAGTATTTAATGATTTCAAAAATATCAACAAAAAATCAACAGATAAATACAGTAATAGTTTTAGGGTGTCGAGTAATAGGGGAAACTCCAAGTATAATGTTAAATGAAAGAATTAATGCATGTTATAAATATCTGACTAATAATCCATATACAATTGCAATCCTGTCAGGTGGGCAAGGCATTGATGAAGGAATTTCGGAAGCTGAATGTATGTATCGGGCTTTATTGAAAAAAGGAATTTCTGAGGATAGACTTCTTAAAGAAAATCAATCAACAACAACAAAAGAAAATATAACATTTTCAAAACAGATTATTTTAGAAAAACAACTTTCTACAGAAGTAATGATAATAACTAATGATTATCATTGTTATCGAGCAGCGTATTTTGCAAAACAATTAGGTTTACAACCAAAAACATATAGTGCAAAAACTCATTGGTATTTGTTACCTACATTTTATTTACGGGAAATATGTGCAATTATTTTTCAATGTATTTTATAGACTATGTGAATATATTAAAATGATCGTATAACAAAGGTTCGTAGCCGACAGGCAGTCAAGCCGCGTGCGGTACAACCCATTGTTATGTGGACGCCCGCACTGGGGCGCTACCAAGGAGAATTAAATTGAAAAAATACTTTTTTATTCTTTTTTCTATTTTTGTACTTTCATTTACGAGTTGTGTCACATTAAAAGATGCTGAAGTAACAAAAACTAAAGATTTAAATGAATATAAATATATAATTGTAAATTCCACCGAAACATTAAACTCAAGTGTAGGTGCAATAGTATATGGTGGCGGTTATTTTTTAACTGGAAAATCCGTAAATCCAGGTGATGTGATAAGCGGTTACTTAATAAAAAAAGGCTTTGTTATTCTCAAAGAAAAAGAAAATGATTTAATTAATAAAACTCTAATTGTTAATTACGGAGAAAGCGGAAGAAGAGATGTTTTTTGGGGCTACACAATTGAAGTTACAATTCAATTCCTTACAGCAAATACAAATGAAGTTGTTTGTGTAACAACAGCAGAAGGAATTGGAGATACAGAAGCTGATGATATAACAAAGGCAATTACTAGAGCTTTGGATGCTGTATTTTTACAATAAAAAAAATTAGATAATTTGAATTAAGAACGAAGAAGCTGTTGAATAAATTGGGAAATAACATAAAGCAAGTCTAGCTTACTTTATGTTATTTATTGAACTTTAGGGTGAAGCACGGAAGCGATTGTACGCGGCTTAAAATAAAGAAAAAAAATCTGAAAAATAATAGGTTTTAAAAAAAAGGTTCTTAGAGTCTGTAGAAATAAATACGGAGAAAATTGTTGTACGGAAGTAATTTCGTATAACACAGCTTCAAAGCCGACAAACCGGTCGAGCCGGTTTGCGGTTTAATATATTGTTATACTCACACGCTACTGGTGTGGTCAGAATAGGAAGAAAAAATGGACATTGAAGAACAGTTTAATTTGGTTGCAAAAAGTTATGATGAAAATCGAAAAAAGTTTATATCATGTTTTGATGATTATTACATTTCCAGCACTGGTTTTATTGCCAGAACGCTAAAATATGCTCCAAAAGTTATCTATGATCTTGGCTCTGGAACCGGTCTGCTTCCTACTTTTTGGTACAAGTACTTTCCAAAATCAGAGTATGTGCTGATAGACATTGCCGAGGAAATGCTTGATGTCGCAAGAAAAAGGTTTGCAGGAATTTCGAATATAAAATATGAGGTTCTGGATTATTCAGAATCAATGCCAGAAGGTAATCCCGACTTGATTATTTCAGCTCTTTCAATTCACCACCTTGAAAATACTAGCAAGAAAAAACTCTTCAAGAGCGTTTATGAGTCTCTCGAAAACGACAGGCTTTTCGTTAATTATGATCAGTTTTGTTCTGAAAGTTCGGTCATTAATGAGAATGTCGAGGAATATTGGATAGATGAAATTAAAAAATCAGGAATATCGGAAATAGAATATGAGCGATGGTTGGAAAGAAAGAAATTAGACCGTGAAATTTCAATCGGCAAGGAAATCCAAATGCTAAAAGATGTCGGTTTTAGGAATGTGGAGTGCATATATTTAAAAGGAAAATTCGGTGTAATAGTATCGATAAAATAAATTGAATAAATTCATGTGACAGATAAAAAGCATAACAAAGGTTCGTAGCCGACACGCGGTCAAGCCGGTTTGCGGTTTAACTCATTGTTATGTGGACGCCCGCACTGAGGCGCTTAGAGAAAAAATAAGAAATGAATAAGAATGAGCTAAAAAGTCAATTACAAAAATTAGGAATTGAAAAAAACATGAAAATATTACTTCATGTTTCACTTTCAAAAATTGGTTACCTTGATAATGGACCTGAAACTCTTATAGAAAGTATAAAAGAATTAATATCCCCTTATGGAATTCTCGCCATGCCAGCATTTAATTCTTATGGTAATTACAAACCCAATTTAAGCATCGTAAATGATTATTTTAAAAACCAGAATGAAGTTATTTGTACAAATCAAATAATTGCAAGATTTGCAGTATGGGGATCACAAAAAGAAAAAATTGCATCAAATATTGAATATACCGAAGACAGCCTTTCTTTTGAATACGGTGAGAAAAGTACACTTGCCCGTTTATATGAAAATAATGGATGGTCATTATTTCTTGGAACAGACTATTCAACCTGTACCATTCTTCATCTTGCAGAAAACAGAGCATCATGGCCTTCAAAAGTCATTTTTACAGAAGAATATAAATCTTCCGATGGAAAAGTAATTACATTTCATGATGTCGTATATCAAGATGAAGATTTTAATCAAATAGGTTCTGATTTTGAAAAAGAATTTCAAAATAATATAACAGTATTTCATTCTAGAAAAATAGGAAACGCAGAATGTAAATTAATCAATCAGAAAGTATTTGTAGACTTTGCAGTTAATTGGATGAATAAGAATAGAACTTAAAATTTACTTGGCACCATATATAACACCACTTATAATTCAATTATGGCACAATGGGACAAACTTTTAAGCAAAATAAAATCCCTAGATAAAGACATGCGGTTTGCAGAACTTAAAAAAGTTCTGCAAAGTTATGGTTATTCTGTTTCATAACCGAAAGGAGGAAGCAATCATTACACTTTCAGAAAACCCGGTTGTAATCCAATTACCATTCCAAATCATGAACCGATAAAAATTGTTTATGTGAAAATGGTAAAAGAGATTGTAGAATCCGAAGAAAAAAACAGGGAGGACTGATATGAAAACATTAGATGAATACATGAAAATGCCTTATAAATTGGAAATCATTCCAGATACAGAAGAATCAGGTTATGTAGCTTCATATCCGGAACTTCCAGGGTGTATTACTTGCGGCAAAACAATTGCCGATGCCGTTGCAAATGCAGAAGACGCAAAAAAAGCATGGTTAACCGCCGCTATTGAAGATGGTATAGAAATTGCAGAACCAGAAACAGCTGATTCATATTCCGGTCAGTTCAAACTGCGTCTTCCAAAAACATTACACAAAACTCTCGCTGAGGATTCAAAAAAAGAAGGCGTAAGTATGAATCAATATTGCGTGTATCTTCTTGCTAAAAATTCTGAAAAAGAACATGTTGCCTTAGCAAAAAAGCAAGCTGTACTCGTATAACAAAGCTTCGTAGCCGACAGGCAGTCAAGCTGCCTGCGGTTTAAAATATTGTTATGTGGACACCCGCTACTTGGGGCGCTTGGAGGAAAAAATGAAAAAACTTTTAGTTACTGGTGGTACTGTTTTTGTAAGTAAATATGTGGCAGAATATTTTTCAAATAAGAATGAGTATGAAGTATTCGTATTGAATAGAAATAATCATCCTCAACCAGCTAATACTAAGCTTATCAACCTTGATAGAAAGGATTTACAGGATAAATTAAAAAAATATAATTTTGATATTGTTCTAGATATTACTTCTTATAATAAAAACGATGTTCAGGGAATTTATGAGTCAGTTGGAGATGTCCCTGATTATATTTTTTTGAGTTCAAGTGCAGTTTATCCGGAAACAGAAGAACAGCCATTTATGGAAAATGCAAAAGTTGGTTTTAATAAATTCTGGAAAGATTATGGAATGAATAAAATTGAAGCAGAAGAATATTTGCGTTCCGTAAAACCTGATTCATATATTATAAGACCCCCATATTTATATGGACCAGAAAATAATGTATATCGTGAAGCTTTCGTATTTGAATGTGCAGAAAATAATCGCCCCTTCTATATTCCTTCAACTGGAGATATGAAATTACAATTTTTTTATATAGAAGATTTATGTAAAATTATCGAAAAAATAATAAAAACGCATCCTGAAGAAAAAATATTTAATGTTGGAAACGAAGAATCGGTTTCCATTAAAGAATGGATAAAACTTTGTTATGAAGTTGTCGGAAAGGATGTTATTTTTAAAAATGTAAATGAGGAAATTGAACAAAGAAATTATTTTTGTTTTTATAATTATGAATATAAATTAGATATCACCAGACAAAAAAATCTACTAAAAGAAACCACAAATTTAAGGGAAGGCTTAAGAGAATCATATTGCTGGTATAAAAATAATAAAGACAAAGTAAATCGAAAGGCTTACCTTGATTTTATAAATAAAAATTTTGAATAATAAGCACATAACAAAGCTTCAAAGCCGATGTCGCGGTCGGGTGCTTGCTACAAGTCCTCGCACCTTTCGGTGCTGGAGGCCACTGAAAAACCTCTGATCTTAAAATTTTTAGTGTTCTTTTTCGATAGTTTTTGAATAAAGTAACACTAAATATGGATAAAAAAGCAGTGATAGGGACTTTTTCAGTGGCTTCTCGGTGCTGTGGTCTTTCCGCAACGCCCCTCACGCATGTAAGCTCGCAAGAAAGCCATTTTCTATATTTTTAACACATCTCTAAAGAATTTTGCAAATCCATTTTCTACAGCATTTTTGTCTACCGCAAGATTGTGCTCCAAATCTTGAAAATATTTTCCAGATTCAATTTGAATAGAAAGAGCATCAAGGGGAAACCCAGAAACAATTTTTGGGTGAGGTTTACTTATAAGATAAAATGGTTCAATTTCTAGCGAAGAATCCATTCTAGAAAAAACAGTTTTTTCATCTAACACAAGACAAATTGCATTTTTGTATTTTGCAGTCAAACGGCCACCATAAGAGTTTGCAAGATTTCCGTAATGGTCAATCATTTGTAAATCAGAAAGTTCCTTGCCATTTACACGACGCACATGAGTTCCCGGCTGATTTTTTTCATCAACTTCATCAAAATAAAGTCCGCTATCACAAGAAAAAACAGGAATCTTCAAAGTGTTAAAATACGCTTTTGCTTTTAAAGTTGCATTTTCCAGTGGATTTGAACCAGTTTCATCAATTTCTGGAAGCACAACATTAGCAAATTCAGGCATTTCTTTTAATTCATTTAAACCAAAAATTTCTAATCCCAAAAATTTTGTCACCCGCTTCATAGATTCAAGCTTTGCCTGGTTCGTTGTTCCGTAAAGTAATTTCATAAATAAAAGTATAGCATAATAATTATGAATTCTTAATTTTCAACAGCCATTTCCAAACTGGAATCATTTGGATTTTTACACCGTCCATGTTTAGTTCCTTTTCTTCTTCGTAGGTGAGTATTACAAATTCCTTTGCTTCTTTTAGAGTTTTTGCAGCTTCTACAAGAGATTTTGTTTCTCTATCATCAGAAATATTTGTAATGGAATATGCTACTTGAATTGCAGTGCCAGTTTCTTCTATAAAAAAGTCCACATCTAAGTTTTGAGATTTTAAATAATAAACGTTGCTTTTATAATTGTTCCACAAATTTATTGCTACAAGATTTTCTAACAAACGAGGTTCTTCTTTATTTAAAAAAAGATTTAATAAGCCATTGTCGTTAAAATAGTATTTTGGCGTAGTTTCTTTTTCTACAAATTTTGAAAAATAATTTTTAATTGTAAAAATCAAAAAAGATTGTTTTGCATATTCAATATAATCTATAATAATGTCTTTGCTTATTTTTACGCCAATTGTTTTAAGTATGTTATGTAATTTTGAATAAGAAATTTCATCTTTCACAGATTCTGCTATTTTTTTCATCAAAAGTTGCAGTCCATTAGGATTTCTTATACTATTCCTGGCAGCAATATCTCCTAATAAAACTTTTTGATATATGCTGGAAACATATTCTCGCTTATTTTGATAATTCAAAGTTTCTGGAAATCCTCCAAAATAAAAATATTCAGAAAATTCCCTTTTGATTTTTCCACTTTCTTTTGTACCAAAAATTGCTTTATCAGAAAAATCAATTTGTTTTGCTATAAGAAATTCTGTAAAATTATATGGTGTAATATATTTTGTAAAATATCTTCCACCCAAACGATTTTCAATTTCTTGAGAAAGCATTTTTGCATTACTTCCTGTAATAAATGTGTGCTCTTTGGAATCTGCCATACGGCGGGCAAATTTTTCCCACCCTTCAATATTCTGAATTTCATCCAAAAAGAAATATCCTGTTTTATCAGTCAATTCTGCTTGCACAGAAAGTAAATCATTAAAATCATTAAGAGAAAATTCAGCAAGACGTTCATCTTCAAAATTTATGTAAATAATTTGATTCCATTCAATTCCTTTTTCAACAAGATCTTTTACAATTTTATATAGCAATGTTGATTTTCCAGCTCGACGTAATCCAATAAGAACATAATTTGCATTTAGATCAAAATCATAATCACGAGGAACAATTTTTGTTTTTTTTATTATTTCATGTTGATCAAAAATAACTTCTTTTAGAATATCATGATTCATAAATGCCTCGGTTCTTTTTTTGTCGAGTATACTCGACACCTTACACTCTCTTTATCGAATATACTCGACAGATAATCATTTGTCAATTCTTTTCTTGCACTGACCAGAATAAAATTATAAACTTGAAAAATGAACGACATTATACACGAAACAATTTTTCGCATAGCATCAAAAGAAGATGCAAAATCAATTAATGATATTTCAAAAAATGAATTGGGATATTCTGATTGTACAGAATCTTTAGTCTTACAAAAACTTCAAAAAATAGATTTTGAAAACGAAGTTGTGTTTGTGGCAGAATATAAAAATAAAGTGATTGGTTTTATACACGCCCACATTTATGATGTTTTATATTACGAAAGCATGGTAAATATTTTAGGTTTGGCTGTAGATTCAAAATTCACAAAAAATGGAATTGGTAAATCTCTTATGGCAAAAGCTGAAGAATGGGCAAAATCTAAAAACATAAAATTAATTCGTCTAAATTCTGGGGGCACCAGAACACAAGCCCACAACTTCTACAGAAACATTGGTTTTTCTGATGAAAAAACACAATTACGATTTATGAAAAGTTTGCTTTAAAAAAATGATGGGGCTGTCCCAAAAGTAATGAGCGCAACACTAAATGTGGTGGTTTCGATAAACTCAACCACCGTAATGCAAACTTATTGGACTTCCCCATGACAGTTGTGATTTTTTTCACAAATTATGCAACTTCTTTTTGGAACATTTTTCTAATTCCTTGGAATGCAACTGTTACTCCAGGAACAAAAAGTGCAACTGCAAAACAAGTTGTAAACAATCGCCAGCAAAATTTGCAGATGTTCCACCAACAACAAGTTGTGTTTTAGACACAATTGTCAAAGTCAAAGCTACTAAAGTTACAACAAGCATAATTACCATTGGAACCCAAAGCATCCAACCTCAGAATATATCAATAAAGTTGCCGCATAAAAATAAAATTTATTAAGCACTTTTTCGCTCTTCTGGATTCAGAACTTCCACTTTTCTTACTTCATACCGTTTTGTATTTCTTGAACCCCATCGTTCCGGATGATTTAACTTTGCTTTTTTTAATACGGAATTTCTGTTCTCGAAAATTCCAATATGTTTTCCTTTCTGCAGGTTGCATCAAACAGTTCTGCAGTAATTTTATTGGCCTCCATTTCCATCACATGTTCATCATCATGAATATCATCTGATAGAGGGGATTCTGCTGCTTTCCGTCTAGCAAATTTTCGCAATTTCTAATAATCTCTTCTTGAGTCGTTGTTAACTTCCTTTTAGTTTTCTTTAGAAAAAAACATTCTGGTGTTTTCAATGACTTTTTTCAATTTTAAATACGAAATTGCGAACTAAATTTTACACTATCTTTTGATAGTTTTAAGAAGAATTATAAAATATAATCAGACTAATAAATTTTTAAGGGGAGTTTTCTTGTGGAAAGAAAAGTTGTATTAAAAGAAGATATTGATAGTGCGCTGGCAGAAATCGGTGTTAAAGCAGGGGACAATCTTATGGTTCATTGTTCTCTTTCTAGTCTTGGATTTGTGTGTGGCGGCGCAGAGCCTGTAATCAGAAGTCTGCTTGAGGCTGTTGGAACGGACGGAACTGTTATGATGCCGACTCAGAGCTGGAAAAATCTTGACCCGGAAACTGGCGTTCACTGGCTTGAGCCTAAGGAATGGTGGGATATTATCAGGGAAAACTGGCCGGCTTACGACAAGCGCATTACTCCTACAAACACAATGGGCGCTGTGGCGGAAATGTTTCGTCAGTGGCCTGGAAGTGAGCGAAGTGATCATCCTGCGAGAAGTGTTGCTGCAAATGGAAAAAATGCTGTTTTCCTTACAGAAAATCATACTCTGGAAAATATTTTTGGAGAAGGTTCTCCGCTGAGCCGTTTTTATGACTTGGACGGAAAGGTTCTTTTGATTGGTGTTGATTACGATAAAAATACTTCGCTTCATCTTGCGGATGTAAGAGCTGAATATCCTGGAAAACATAATTGTGTAGAACATAGTGCAATTATGGAAAACGGAAAAAGAGTCTGGAAAGCTTACGAAACCCTGGCTGTTGACGGCGAAGATTTTATAGAAATCGGAAAAGCTTTTGAGATGTCCTGCAGCGTAAACAAAGTTCAGCTTGGTAACGCAACCTTGCGCCTTATGAACATGCGCCAGCTGGTAGATTTTGCCGTGGAATGGATTGGGAAGAACAGGAAATAGAATCCAGGTATCAAATTCATAAAGTTCTTTTGTAGGATTTTATGAATTTGTGTTACAATACTGAACTGTCAAATATATTCTGAAGAAAGTGGAGAGAGACGTTGACCGCAGCGTTGACAGCATGGATTTTGCAATGGGCCGCCGTTTTACATTTGTTGAATTGAAGGCCAATGAATGCCTTGAAATGCTGGATAATCTGCCAGTTTCAGAAGGAATCTCAAAATCTGAAATCATTGCAAAAATGACTGCATTAAACGAAGAAATCGAAAAAAATATCAGGTCTTTCATCAGCATATCACATTGGCGGAAGCTATTTTGCAAAACTAAGTAAATATTCTGATAAGTCAAAAAATGAAGCCTTTGAATGTTTGTGGAACAATCGATGTTCAGGGGCATATCAGAATGAACATTCCATTTAATGGAAAAGTTGTCTGCAAAACACGGGAACACAGCTATGATAATTTAACAACGGAACTGATTCGTCACAGGATAGAATTTATAAAAGCTTCTGAATTTGGTTCAGCTATTCTGGAAATCCACGATATCCTGATTTTTACAAAGGGAAACAACTGAAAGAAAAATAGTAAAATCAGATGAAAGAAAACGCTTTGGTTTTGGAGGGAAGGTTTATACGTTTGGAGTTCCAATTCCACAATCTGAGCCTTATGAAGAATTCTGTAAAATAATGAAAGAGATAGAGAAGAATTAAAGAAAGATTTTATAAAAAAACACTTTACAAATAAGTAGTTATTATATAAACTGTTTGTATGTATAGTAAACGTACGTATTTGGCTATTGATCTTAAATCGTTTTATGCCTCTGTTGAATGTGTTGAGCGCGGACTGGATCCGCTTACGACGAATCTTGTTGTTGCGGATGAATCGCGTACGGAAAAGACGATTTGCCTTGCGGTAACGCCTTCGCTAAAAGCGTATGGGCTTTCGGGGCGCAGCAGACTTTTTGAGGTGGTGCAGAAGGCAAAGGAGGTAAAGCGTGCTACTGGAAAGGAACTTGAATATATTACGGCAGTTCCCAGAATGGCTTTATACATAAAATATTCTGCTGATATTTATTCTATTTATTTGAAATATTTTAGCCCAGAGGATATTCATGTTTACAGTATTGATGAGGTGTTTATAGATGCAACTTCCTATCTGGAGTTCTATCATGTTTCTGCCCGGGAGCTTGTCAATAAAGTAATCGGAGATGTACTTAAAACAACTGGAATAACTGCAACGGCAGGAATTGCTACAAATCTGTTTTTGTGCAAGGTTGCTATGGATATTGTGGCAAAGCATATTGCGGCGGATGAAAACGGAGTGCGTATAGCAGAGCTGGATGAATACAAATTCAGGCGGACTATGTGGGAGCATAAGCCTTTGACGGATTTCTGGAGAATAGGTCCTGGAATTGCAAAGCGGCTGGCTTCTGCTGGTGTTTTTTGTATGGGCGATCTGGCCAGACTTTCTGTAAAAAATGAAGATATTCTGTACCACAAGTTTGGAATTGATGCAGAAATTTTGATAGATCATGCCTGGGGTTATGAACCTTGCTCTATTGCTGATATAAAAAAATATCACTCAAAAAGCAATTGTATTAGTAATGGTCAGGTACTGCATGAGCCGTATTGTTTTAAGAAAGCGAAAATTGTTGTACGGGAAATGGCGGAAATTCTTGCTTTTGACTTGTTCAAAAAAAATTTTGTTACATCTTCTGTAACGCTTTGGGTTGGTTATGAAAAGCTGGATTTATCTAATGGTGAATTTAATGGTATTGCAGCTGTTGATTGCTATGGAAGAATTATACCAAAGCCTGCTCATGGTTCTGTGAATTTTGGAACGGGGACAAATTGCTGTGCAAAAATTGTAGACGCAACGGTTTCTTTGTTTGATAGGATTGTTGATTCGTCTCTGATGGTTCGCAGGTTTAATATTTCGGCTAACAATGTAACTGCAAAATATTTGCAGCAGATGGAATTGTTTTCTGAAACAAAACCGGAAACAAAAGATGCGGCGGTTCATAACGCAATGATTCTGATTCAGAAGAAATTTGGAAAGAACGCTTTGTTAAAAGGCACCAGTCTTGAGGATGGGGCAACAACAATCATGCGAAACAGCCAGATTGGAGGACACAGAGCATAATTTTTGGGGTATTTGAATTGTTAAAATTATAAAAGGCAATGTTATCCAAGGGCAACGTCAAGTATCATCATAAGTGAAAAGCCGGTCATAAACATTATGGTTCCGATGTTGGAGTGTTTTTCGCTTTTATTGTCGGCCATGTCTGGAACTAGTTCTTCGATGACTACGTAAATCATTGCGCCGGCGGCAAAGCTTAAAAGATAGGGCAATAGAGGAATTATGAATCTGGATAGAAGTATTGTAAACAGACCTGCGATAGGTTCAACAATACCAGTAAGAACTCCATACCAGCAAGCCTTGATTTTGGAAATTCCTTTGCTGTGAAGGGGCATTGAAATAATTGCGCCCTCTGGAAAATTCTGGATTGCTATTCCTAATGCCAGAGCAAGAGCTGCGGATTCAGAGATTGGAACGGCGCCCGTGTACCATCCTGCGTATAAAATTCCTACGGCCATGCCTTCTGGAATATTATGGATTGTAACGGCAAGGATCATCATTGCGGTTTTTGAAAGTCCTGTTTTAGGTCCCTCTATTGTTTCGTTTAAATGCATGTGCGGAGTTATAACATCCAGCAGCAGAAGAAAAAGCATTCCGAAACAAAAACCTATGACTGCAGGAATAAAACCAAGTTTTTCTAGTCCAAGTTCTGATGCCTGATTCATGGACGGAATTAAAAGGCTCCATATAGAGGCAGCCATCATAATGCCTGCTGCAAAACCGGAAAGAGATTTTTGAAGTCGTAAACTCATTTCTTTTTTCATAAAAAGAACGCAGGCAGAGCCTAATGTCGTGCCAATAAATGGAATTAAAAGACCTTTTGCAATTATTGAATTCATATTGTCCCCCAGAATCATTTTTGCGGAAAATTACGGAATTTTCAATATGATGGTAAGTCTGCCATAACCAGAATGCCATTTATTTATCAAAAAAAATAATCAAGAACAAGTAGTTAGTTTAAACTAACTACTTGACAATTTTAGCACTAAGTAATTATATTATTCAAGGTTGTTAGTTCATGCTAACAAGTATCGACGAAAGTCTTCCAATCCCCCGGTACTTGTTAGCGTTTTCTTGGCGATATGCAAAAATTAAGTGATTTCTGGAGTTTAAAAATGCCAATATACATGGCTCAGATAGGTCAGGAATATCTTGTAAAAAAAATTGGTGGTCTTGAAGAGACTAAACATCACCTTAAAAACTTGGGATTTGTTCCAGGCGGTCAGGTTTGCGTCATTGCAGTTATGAACGGAAATCTTATTGTTCAGGTAAAAGATGCCCGGGTTGCAATAAGTCGGGAACTAGCCGGAAAAATTTTTATTTAGCAAATGTGTTAGGCATGCGCAGGGCTTTAGTTGGATGCAGCTTGCTGCATCCAATGAGCGGTAGCGAACCTGGAGCTCGCCGACGGCGTCAGCCGGAACACCATAATAAAAGAGGTTGATTATGACATTGAAACAGGTGAAACCAGGAACGACTGTAACGGTTGCAAAGATTTCTGGCGAAGGCGCACTCAAGCGCAGAATTATGGACATGGGGCTTACGAAAGGCGTTGAAATTTTTGTCAGGAAGGTTGCGCCCCTTGGCGATCCGGTCGAAATAACTGTCCGTGGTTATGAGCTTTCCGTTCGAAAATCGGATGCGGAATTAATAGAAGTAATTTAAAAGGGCGTTACCCTTCGTGCGGCTCAGGGTCGGCAGTTCCGGGCTCCACTACGTTCGGTGCTGCGCACGCGCAAAGCGCCCCTGCATTGCCTAACGCAAATCAAAATTAACGAGGAAGAAGAATGAAAATCGCACTTGCAGGAAATCCAAATGCTGGTAAGACAACATTGTTTAATGTGCTTACAGGATCAAATCAGTTTGTAGGAAACTGGCCTGGAGTAACAGTAGAAAAAAAATCTGGAAAACTTAAGAATCACAAAGATGTGGAAATTATGGATTTGCCAGGCATCTATTCACTTTCGCCATACACTCTGGAAGAAGTTGTTTCCAGAAATTATCTGGTAAAGGAACGTCCTGACGCAATATTAAACATCATTGATGGCACTAATCTTGAACGAAACCTGTATCTAACGACTCAGCTGGCAGAGCTTGGTATTCCGATGGTCATTGCTGTAAACATGGCTGATGTGGTTAAGAAAAATGGCGATAAAATTCATTATGCGCAAATGTCTGAACTTCTAGGTTGCCCGGTCTATGAAATTTCAGCACTTAAAAACAAGGGCTGCATGGAAGCTGCAGAGGCGGCTGTAAAACTTGCGGCAGAAAAAGCGGTAATGAAATATCAGCACAGATTTGAATCCTGTATAGAACATGCGCTTGCTCATATAGAAGAAGCAGTGATTCATGATTTGCCGGAAGAAAAGCAGCGCTGGTATTCTGTAAAACTTTTTGAGCGGGATTCTAAGGTTGTGGAACAGCTTAAAGAGGCGGAAGCTATAGACGTTTCTGCTGATACTCTTGGTCACATTGATGCAGATATTAAAAAGTGCGAAATTGAAATGGATGATGATGCTGAGTCTATCATTACTGCAGAACGATATAAATATATAGAATCAATAATCAAATCCTGTGTCACTAAAAAAAACAAGGCAAGTAAGTTTACTTCTTCAGATAAAATTGACCGCATTGTAACAAACCGCTGGCTTGCGCTGCCGATTTTTGCAGTGGTAATGTGGGCTGTTTATTACATTGCCATGGTTACGGTTGGTGCTGCGGCTACAGACTGGGCTAACGACGGTCTTTTTGGCGATGGTTATCATCTTTTTGGTATAGGAACAAGTGCATATGAAGAAGCTGCGGAAGAATTTGGCGATTCGTCTGTAATTCTTGAATCTTATGAAAACGGAGAGTTCACATATATTGTTCAGGATGAAGAAACTCTGGAGCTTTCTGAACCTGTGGAATTTACGGAAGAAGATGTTGTTACGGCAAAAGCTATGGTGGAAAAATACGGAAGCGAAGGTCCTTCTCCAGAAAAATATGGTATCTGGGTTCCAGGTATTCCTGCTTTGATAGAACCTTTACTGGATGCTATAAACTGTGCTGACTGGCTTAAAGGTTTGATTCTTGACGGAATTGTTGCTGGTGTTGGCGCTGTTCTTGGATTTGTTCCACAGATGCTCGTGCTGTTCCTGCTTCTTGCTTTTTTGGAAGCCTGCGGTTACATGGCAAGAATAGCCTTTATCATGGATCGTGTTTTCCGCCGTTTCGGACTTTCTGGAAAATCATTTATTCCTATGCTGGTTGGAACTGGTTGTGGTATTCCTGGAATCATGGCAAGCCGCACTATCGAAAATGACCGCGATCGCAAGATGACAATTATGACAACAACCTTCATTCCTTGTGGCGCAAAAACACCTTTCATTGCTATGGTTGCAGGTGCCATTTTTGGTGGTTCTGCGTGGGTTGCCACAAGTGCATATTTTATCGGTATTTCTGCAATTCTCTGTTCTGGAATCATGCTCAAGAAAACCAGAATGTTTGCCGGCGATGTGGCTCCGTTTGTTATGGAACTTCCTGCATACCATTTGCCAACAATTGAAAATCTTTTGCGTTCTATGTGGGAACGTGGCTGGTCGTTCATCAAAAAAGCGGGAACAATTATTCTACTTTCTACTATTATAATATGGTTTTTGTCGTTCTTTGGCTGGTCTGAAGGTTCTTTTGGATTACTGGAAGAAGACCAGATGGACTGTTCAGTTCTTGCGTATTTTGGTCGGGGTCTCTGCTGGCTTTTCCAGCCTCTTGGATGGGGTAACTGGCAGGCTACTGTTGCCGCAATTACAGGTCTTGTTGCAAAAGAAAATATCGTTGGTACAATGGGCATTCTTTACGGCGGTACAGAAGCTTATGCAAACATGGCTGCAGTTTTTACAGGTGTAACTGGCATGTCGTTCCTGATTTTTAATCTTCTTTGCGCGCCATGTTTTGCTGCAATGGGAGCCATCAAGCGGGAAATGAACAACACAAAATGGTTCTGGTTTGCAATCGGTTATGAATGTGGCTTTGCCTATGTCATTGCTTTCATCGTAAATCAGCTTGGCTCATTGTTTACAGGAGCTGTTTCTGGAGCTGGCGGAGTAGTGGAAGCTGTGCTTGGTTTTGTTGTGCTGGCAGGTCTTATTTACATGGTATTAAGAAAAGATAAATATAAGCTTTCTAAATAAAAAAACGGGGTATATTATGGGAACTGTTATTGTAAGTATAATTCTTTTTTTTGTTGTGACTTTAATCGTCAAATCTTTGTGTAAAAAACATTTGATGGCAAAAAAATCTGGTGGCTGTTGTGGATGTTGCGCGGGGTGTACTGAGGGATGCGGAAAAGATAAGTAGAACACTTTTATCGGTAAGGGGCTGTTAAATAAGTTTGATTTGCGTTTATTCAACTTTCAGTCCCTGACATTCGAATCAAATCTTTTCTTCGTAAAGCCGCAATTCCGGGTAAATCGACTGAATGTATCTGAAGTTATAGTCTTTTGTCCAGACCGGAAAATTCCCAGTCGTATTCGCCGATGGTGATCAGATTAAAGGATTGAAAAATCCCAGCATTCTATCTGCTTCATAATCATTTTAGCACCATGTAAAAGTTCAGATTTTACAATACCGTAGACAGAATGTTTATCTTTTGAAATGTTCAATTTATTTAGTTCCTTAGGATTTTTCCAGAAATCAATCAAAATATTTGTATCCCATAAAATCATAATGTGCTGATTCTCCTTTATTGAACCAGGTGATTGGAATGATTGCGTTTAAAAGCCGTAAAGTATTAATTGCATTAAATTGAGCGGCAAGCATACAGGCCTTCTGAATATATTTATTATGATTTTTACCAATCAAAAAAAAGACGTTGCACCCAAATAATCTCACAAGGCAAAAATATTGATTTTTTCAATTAAATTGTGTACAATCTAATTATGAGTTTACCAGAAAATTTCAATCCTTTGGCTTTGGACAATCAGCTTTGTTTTGCATTATATGTCTGCTCAAAGGAGATTATCAGAAAATATCAGCCTTTGCTTGAACCATTGAACCTTACATACACCATGTATATAACTCTCATGGGGTTGTGGGAAAGAGATGAAGTTACAGTAAAGGATTTAGGAAAAAGACTGTTTTTGGATTCAGGAACTTTGACACCGCTTTTAAAAAAAATGGAAACTCAGAATCTGATTACCAGAAATCGCAGCAAAACTGATGAAAGGACTGTTTTTATAAAGCTTACGGAAGAAGGAAGAAGCTTGAAAGAAAAGTGTCAGAAAATTCCAATGGAAGTGGCTTGCTGCAATCTTGTTGATATGGAAAAAGGAAAAGCACTTTTAGACTGCCTTCACCAGATGATGACAAATTTAAATAAAGAGGATTGATATGAAAATCGGCGAATCAGCAGAGATGTATCTGGAAACAATACTTATGCTTTCAAAAAAAGGTGATGTTCATGCCATTGATATTGTTCGTGAAATGGATTTCTCCCGCCCTACTGTTAGCATTGCAATTCATAATCTGGAAAAAGAAGGCTATCTTAAAATAAATGACGAAAGTCATATTTTCCTTGAGCCAAAAGGACTGGAAATTGCACAAAAAATATATGAGCGTCATACAGTTCTTACCGAAATGCTTGTAAAATTGGGAGTTTCAGAAAATGCTGCTTCCGAGGATGCCTGCAAAATTGAGCATGACATCAGCGATGAAACTTTCAATTGCATAAAAAAATTTGTCAACGAAAACAAAAATCAGTAGCATAAAAAAGAAATAAATATGGAAAAAGATTTAGAAGATTTGCTCTTAGCGGAATATCCGTCCAAGACGGCACGAAAAAGAATGGATTTGGGTCAAAGGGCAAAAATATTTTTGCCTTTTGCAGCCCTAAAAGGTTTTGAAGAAGCCATCGAAGAAAAGCGTCGCCTTTCAGAAATTGCTTCCGAACCAAAATATACTAAACTGGAAGACTAGCTGTTTTTTGCTTCTTTCCAGACTCTCGTCATCATTGGAACAAGCATACCGCCGATTGCGTTTCCAATTACAACAGTAATCACTACAAGAGCGTTCTGCATTGTGAATGCATCTGCAAAACCGTTTGCAACACCATTATAGAATGAATTTGCAATAGAGTGGTCAAAACCGCTGATGATGAAAACCGGGATGTAGATAAAGCATCCGAACGGAGAACCCTTTTTCCATGTATCAACAGCAAGGAACATAAGCAGACCGCAGAAAATTCCTGTAATCAAAAGGCGCAGAAGAGGTGCTGCAAGCTTTGCTTCATAAATCTTTTTTGCAGGTTCAACGATTGCAGGAAAAGCGTATGCACACACAATACCAAGCAGATAAGTTGTAATAAGATTGAAAACAAGGATAAGAATAACAAGCCCAATATAATTTACATTTTTAAAGTTATAGGCAATGTAACCAACTTTGCCGGTGTAAAGATTAAAACCATAAACGCAGATTGTGTACAAGCCGGCAGCAAATAATACTGCACCAAAAGGAGTCCAGCCTTTTGCGATACATGAAAGGTAAATCGTGCCGCCAACAGCAATCATAAGTCCAGAAAGAATTGATAATTTAATATTGTTAAGCATAATGATGGAATTATAGCACTTATTGAAAAAATAAAAAATACCGCTAGAATATAAGTATGTATGAAGTTAGGGTAACAGCCGATTTTGCTGCGGCACATTTTTTGCGGGATTACAATGGAAAGTGCGAAAATCTTCACGGACACAATTACAAGGTTTATGCGCACGTTCGGGGCGAACTTCTTAATGAAGGCGGAATGCTTCTTGATTTTACAAAACTGAAAGGTGCTTTAAGAAAAGTCATCGGTCAGCTGGATCATACAAATCTGAATGACCTGAAATATTTTAACCAGAATCCAAGCGCAGAACGGATTGCAACATATATTTATGAAAATATCGTGGAGCTTTTAAAGCAGGAAGGGGAAGATATTTCCTGTCATGAAGGCAAAAAAAATGCGTATCTGTGGGCCATTGATGTGTTTGAAACGGATACAAGCCGGGCAAGATACATGCCTCATGGCTAAAGCAAGTTTTCGCAACTTTCTCTAATGTGATATATTCGGAATATTATGAATTTTTTGATTTTATTTGTAACAAACAGCATTCTTCTTGGCATTGGTCTTGCAATGGACGCATTCAGTGTTTCCATTGCAAATGCCCTTAATGAACCGGAAATGAAAATCCCTAGAATGAGCCTTATTGCCGGTTGTTATGCATTCTTTCAGTTTATAATGCCTGTTGCAGGATGGGTTTGCGTTCATACAATCGCGCAGATTTTTACTTCGTTTCAAAAATTTATACCGTGGATTGCATTAATTCTTCTATTATATATAGGCGGAAAAATGCTATGGGAATCTTTCCATGATGAAGAAAGTGATGACAGCTCCGAAATCAAAAAACTTACTTTTGTGCTGTTAATAGTGCAGGGGGTTGCTACAAGCATTGATGCATTGTCTGTAGGTTTTACAATTGCAGATTACAATTTTTCAAGTGCGCTGGCCGCATCGATTATAATTGCTGCCGTAACTTTTGCAATCTGCATAACTGGTTTAAAAATCGGAAAAACGGTTGGAACCAGGCTTTCTGGAAAAGCAGAAATTCTTGGCGGACTGATTCTCATTGGAATTGGAATTGAAATTTTTGTCCGCGGTGTATTTTTTGCATCATAACAGACCATCTTAATCAGGGCAAACGCATTATAGATTCTGCAAAGCGTAAAGCAGACATTTTTCGTTTTTTGAACAGAGTGTCTGTTTGTTGCCTATTGTAAGATTCTTCTTTTTTGTAGTGATAGGCAAATCTAAACCCTTTAATAGGTTCATA